>JAITST010000041.1 GCA_031287585.1 Planctomycetaceae bacterium
GGCTTCCAACCGAACTCGGTTCCGCAACTTTATCGTGTGCGGCAACCGTTACCGGAAGACCAAGAACGGAAACGAAAACCGTGCGAAACATGCGGCGATATTGGATACCATGGGCGAACGGCGATGTTCGAGATAATAGAAATCAACGACGAAATCCGCAGCATACTGGTAACGAAACCGGACATCCAATCAATCCGTCAGGCAGCCCTGAAATCACGGCAACCAAACATAATGCAGTACGGCGCACATTTGGTTAGAACCGGAGTGACATCGGTAGAAGAGTTGTCACGGGTTTTGAAATTGTAGTTTGTCGTAGATAAACTCCTCAATTGGTATTGTTTCATATCTAAACCGCAGCCGTCTTGTCAGAACTAAAACAACAGTTATGGGCAGTAGCGACAAAATAGTGAGCGGTTTATCAACCCATATAGAGCCAATACCTTTACCATTCGATTCAATTATGAGAATCTATAAACTAATAATTTGCTTTGCGTTGTTGTTTACAACAGTATCACTCGCCGCTGACCGTATCACGTTAATTGAAGGTCGTCCGCTGGTGGGTACTATTGTCAACGTAACAGCGGAGAAAGTGTCAATTGAGACAAACAGCAAGACCGAGGAAGTTGACGCTAACAAGATTGTTGCAACGATATATGACCGCGAACCAACGGGCTTGAATGCCGTAAGAACTGCCATTCGTAATAACCAAATTACCGATGCTCTGGAAGCGTTGAACAAAATCGACGTAACAAAGTTGCCAAACAATCCGCCGTATATGAAACAAGAATACGCATACCAGATGGCATACGTAAAATCTCAACTGGCTCTAACAGAATCCGCCGACCCAAAGGAAGCGGAAACACTTTTGGTAACATTCCTGCAACAAAACAAGAAGAGTTACCACTACTACGAAATCTGCCAAATCTACGGTAAACTCCTGTCGATGGAAGGTAAATCCGCGTTAGCAAAAAAGGCATACGAGCAACTGGCAAAAGCACCGTGGGCGGAGTATAACCTAACAGCGAAAATCGAACTGGGCAACGCCGCAATCACAGAAAATAAAATCGAAGAAGCCCGTCAACTGTTTGAAGATGTAGCGAATATCCAGACCGTTTCGCAAATAGCGGAAGACCAAAAAGCACTAGCAAAAGTAGGCATAGCAAAATGTAACATAGCGGAAAACAAACTGGAAGAGGCAATCAAACAACTGGAAACATACATTGCAACAACAAACCCTGAAAATACTCCGTTACAAGCAACTCTCTACACAACATTAGGCAAAGCATACGAAAAAGCAAACAAGCCCCAATACGCAATCAACGCCTATCTATCGGTTGACATCCTATACTCAAACGCCCGTACCGAACACATAACAGCCCTGAAATCACTACAAAACCTCTGGCAAAAAACAGGAAGAAAAGACCGAGCGGAAGAAACGGAAAAACGTCTGAAAGAATTGTACAAAATTTCGGTTGAGAAATAATACGACCAACAGCCGCGAGCGGCAGCAACCGCATAAAGTAGTATCTGTACCGAACACGCTTGAAAATAGTTTGCCCGCCGCTGTTGTTTGTGAAGAGTGTGTAAAACTTAGTGGGGGATTTTTATATTTTCCAACAATAATCCATTGTTTTGAGTATATTGCGGCGCAAATGACAGCATCTTCTCTGCCCGTTGTTTCCGCCAACATGTTCCCGTCTGTTTCAACCTCATTCCCACAAATTTTTGGTCGTGTGCGGAATTTATGGGTGAATGCTGTGAAACGCCTAAATTCCAGCGGTATTGACCATAACATCAATAATTGGAGAACACGCCCCTAATATTTGCACCTCCAATTGCCGCCGTACCTTTTTCGGTTATACGGTATTTTTGCAACTTGCTGTTCGGCTTGTCTGGAACGGTCATTTCGATAAACCCATCGGTTATAAGTGGTTCAACATTGCGTTTGAACGCCCGCGAATCACTGTTCATACCGATAGCAGCAAAAATTTCCTTGCGCGACAATGTTTTATTTTCGAGTGCTTTCAACACAGCGAATTGCGTATCACCGAGTTCAACTTGGTGCTTATCTTCGTGCTTGACTTGGTGCTTTTCTTGAAGTGTAATAATGTCGAAAATTGCTGAAAGTGTAAATTCGATAAACACTCCTGAATCATTGGCTTTTCTTGCGTCCTCAATCGCCTGATAATACTGCGGTCTGTTCTGATACAAAACGGACTCCATTGGTATCCAAGCGAAAATTGTGTTCCACTTGGCAAGCAAGAGTGTTTGCCACAGCCGCCCGATACGTCCATTGCCGTCAGCAAACGGATGAATAGTTTCGATTTCATAATGCAGGATTGTGCTTTTCAGTACGGGATGCAGTTCTGACTCTTTTGCCCATCCAAACAAATCCTCAATTAACTGCGGGACAAACTGCGGACGAGCTCCGATATGAATTACTTTGCCTCCGCCAAAAACACCAACATCGCCGCTACGGAATTCGCCTGCTTCTTTTACCAACCCTTGCGTCATCAATTTGTGTGCTTTCAAGAAGTCGTCGATAGAATATGGGTTGAATGTCATAATCTTATCGTAGGATTCGTAAGCGTTCTTTACTTCCTTAATTTCTTCCTGCCGTCCCGCTACTACTTTCCCTTCAATCACGGCGGTGACTTCACCAAGCGTGAGAGAATTGCCCTCAATCGCAAGCGAGGAATAAATTGTGCGCACACGGTTTTCCCTGTGGAGTTTTATATCGCGATTAAACTCTGTGCCGAACTCAAGCCGTGTTACCGTCTCGGCGATTTTTACCAAATAATCGGCGGCTTTTTCCGTGATGGTATATGGCGGTTTTTCAAACATCTATATCATCCCAATACTAATAATTAGGTATTTTTTTCTGTTATTTACTCAACAGGTACACATTTGGTATCTATCTTTTTCTTTGTAACTTTTAGCATAACATAATAGAGTTGGCTTTTACGATGTTCTCCAATAATATCCAGTACCGCATACTTATATCTTGTGCCATTTTTATCGCAGAGAATAAAGTATTCTTTATCAACGCCAAATTTTTTATAAAGATAGTACGCCCTTGGCAAAAAACAAGCAAAGCAGCACGGCATTAGTTCGTATTTTGGGGGCAATGTATCAACAATTTGTAACAAATCACCGCACCAACTACCGGCATATTTTTCTGTTGAATCTGATGACAGACCATCAAACAACGCCATCGCAGTTCCACCGCCGGTTTCAGTCAAAACGGGGATTAAATCAATTGCGCTGTTCACCCCCCCATTAAATGTGCCGATTGAACGTGAAAAATAATCCGCTAAATCTACGGCTAATTTCTGTGTACGGTTGATTAAAAAACCGCTATATTTTACGGTAGGAGATTCAGGATAGTCAAAAAATCTTTTTGCATCGTTCAAAACATCAACAACACTCATCCGTTTCCACAACTTATGCTGTTCACCGATGAACAATGCCTTTTTGTACCAAGGTTTTTCAGACAAAACTTCATCATCATTTTCTACCATTTCTACAAAATCTTCATAACTGATATAAGTCGAAAATCCGAGTAAGTCCTCTTTACTTGGATTAGAATAACTGAGAGCATCGTAAGTAATGACATGTTCTCCCCCCCACATCACGCGGTATGCTTTTTGCCGCAACAAATAATGCGTAGCGAAGACAGTCCCGCTGTGCGAATAACAGTTTGCATGAAACTTATCTGCGCCATTAACATAGCAAGTTTTTATTTTAGTATCATAAACACACGCATAAAAAATCTGTCCCATAATCTTGACTCCTGATTTTTACGGTTTTGATTTCTGCAAACATATCAACAACAAAAAATTCTTACTTTGTTGTACTGAAAAACGATAGAACTCATACATTAGTACAGTGGATATATTAATCAGTGCAACTTCACCCGAATATTGTACATGAAAGAATAGGATTTTGCAATACAGCGGCGGACTGCAAAAACTGGACGCGGAACGGAAATAAGATATGTTTTTTTGGTTTCACATTGACATTAAAACTTTGGCTTACATGATTTGTTTGACTTGTGAAGTGGTTGATGGTTTCGTTAGCATTTTTGCATTTCACGTTCGCCTCTCGCACTTTTCGTCTTGATTGAACTGAACATCAGTTGTTCACGCGATTTTCTTCAATACAGTTTTCGCGTTGTTAAGTAATTGCGATTGCGTAAAGTTGTTATCTCACTGTTTGACCGCGTGCGGAATTTATGGGTGAATGTCGTGAAACGCCTAAATTCTGGCGGTATTGACCATCACATCAATAATTCTGTGACACGTCCCAAGTTTTATACCGCCGTTTGTGAACTTCCCCATTTTTTGCTCTTGCAAAACTCTATTACTTTGTGTTACAATATGTTATCGCTGGCAGCGTGGGGTTGCTACTGCGTTTTGTTTGTTCACACTTTACCTACAAGGAATCATTCGATGAAAAATTTTCTATTTATGTTGCTCTTGACTTTGTCACCTGCTTTGCTGTTCGCACAGGACAACGCAGTACCCGCCGAAACACGTCTTTTCGACAACGTGACGCTCGACAGTTTCGACTTTTATCTCGACGAAAACGGTAAAAAAGACTCGGTTTTTTCGATAGAAGATGGCGTTCTAAAAGTTAATGTTTCAAAGCCGTTCGGTTGGATTTGCACGAAGAGGGAATATAAAAACTTTTCGTTATCGGTTGAATACCGATGGTCAGAAAAAGTTGAGCCGGTCAATAGCGGCATCTTTTTACGAATTAGCGGCGAGCCGAAAATGTTTTTACCGCACGGATTTGAAGTCCAGTTACAGCACAACAACGCGGGCGACATCTACGGTTTTCACGGTAAAAAAATCTCCGGCGAGAAGGAACGTTATATCGAAAACCTGAATCACAAAGCCGGTGAACTGCGCGGAGTGAAACGGATACAAGGTGCAGAATCCTTGCCGGGCGAGTGGAACAAAGTCAACATAACGTGCTTTGAGGGACTAATAGTTGTCCGTATGAACGGTAAGATAGTAAACTGGGCATTTGGAGCGGAAACAGCAGCGGGCAAAATCGGTTTCCAATCAGAAGGCGGACAGGTGGAATTTCGTAACGCGGTTATTGTTGAAGAACCAGGTAACATTGATTCCGCAAAATAGAACACCCACCCGTCGGCAATCACCCCATTGTCAAAATGGAGAAAATGAAATACAATTACAGGCAAGTGGGTGTAAAATTTTATCGGACAAAACCGGCTTCACATATTCCGGTATGAAAGTTTTTACACCACAAGATTTTTTAACCTACTTGAACAACCAACAACTGGAGACAACCATGATCGAACTATTATTGAAACTAAGAACGATTATCGAATCATTGAAGCCCCAAACGATTATCATTAGTAGTTTCGTTATTTGCGGTGTTTTGATAGTTTTCAATTCACTTGTCTGTTATTATGCGAACTGGCATGTGTCAGGAGAAGTAGAGCAATACCCTTATGTGACCACTGCGGTACTGGAATTTAATGAGGCATCACATTGTTTCGATAATGCGATACTGGCGGCGATAAATCAGCGTCAAACCAGCGACGCAAAATTTGAAACTATTGTCAACAAAAACAGTAGGGATGCGGTGGTACATTTAGAGAAAATTAATTCGCTTCAATGTTCGTCGAAAAATAGAGAACTTGCCCGACAGATGATAGTTTCCATCGAAAAATTTACAGAGATGTATTCTGAACAATTAAAAACCGAGCATGGACGTAAAGAAGAATTGCTTGAAAGAAACAGATGTTTTAAGGAGATTTCGGAACAGGTGTCTGCATTGAACGAACAAATTGAAAGTTTGAACAAAAAAAGCGAAAACGCAAATAAACAGATTGCGATGCTTCCTCTTGATTATTTTAGCCGTCTTCAACATCTATCCGACCAATATGTTTGGGCAAAA
The DNA here is from genome assembly GCA_031287585.1 of Planctomycetaceae bacterium. GTDB lineage: Bacteria > Planctomycetota > Planctomycetia > Pirellulales > Thermoguttaceae > UBA8133. The sequence continues at coordinate 5,932 of JAITST010000041.1, forward strand.
AACGAAGAAGATAGAACTGAAATATATGGGCAAATACTTAACACAAAAAACAAGTTGTTAGAGGAAATTATGAGACTTCGTCCCAGTGCGGTGACACAAGAACTAAAAGGTGCTCTGAATAAATTTGACTCTATAACACTTAATGATTACACGACAGTGATAGAAAAATTGCATAAACTTATCAAAAATCAGAATAACATCTACGCTAACATAGATGAAGTAGCCAAAAAATTTGACACTCAATCGTATGAAAACCACACGATTTTTTCTGAACAATTACATGAAATTGAGGCGAACAATCTCTCGCGGTATAAAGTGGCACTGCGGCTGATTTTTGCAACCAGTGTTATTTCGATAATTTTTTGTGTTGCCGTCGGATTTGTCATTGCGACAAAAATTATCAAAACCGCAAAACCATCCGATTTTGACCCATATTCGCCAGCACCGCCGTTGCCTGAACCGGGTACGCAAAAAGATTTACGACCCGTTGCTGATAAATTACAGGAAATTGTTGATATGTTACGGCAATAATCGCGTTTGCGGTATGCCGTAGTTATGCGGTAAAGAAATGCCTTAACCGCTCACGGATATTCATTCGTGTAGAGTAAGCAAGTGACAACTTTGTTTAGGTTTTGACATATTCAGTTTCGGGATTTCTCCTATCGTGATTTTTTAACGATGTTGTGTAACGCGGCACTCAACTTTTACAAAACCACTTTACCACCCATAAAAAACTATGCGTACTTATCTTTTCTCAATCGTTTACGTTGTCATCACTGTTTCCTGTTTTGCGGAATCGTTGGTTTTTGATTTTGAGACTGGCAAGTTGGGAACAGATGGGTGGCGTATTGTTGAAGGTGTGAATACCAAACCTGTCGGTAGTTGGGACAACGAATGTAACAGCCCGCAAAATTCTTATGACAAGCACGGTACGTTTTACCTCACTACCCTCGAAACTGACGCTCACAACAAGCCAACCGACGATACCATTTGCGTTATCGAGTCGCCGGTGTTCATTGTCACAGGTGATGAAATTCGTGTTATGGTTGGCGGCGGGAAACGTTCGCAAACTTACGTTGGGCTGTTCACGTTACTCGAAAATGGTCACATTGGCGACGCGGTGTACACCGCAAGAGGCGAGGCATCGGAGAAGTTGATTGAGTACGGTTGGAACGTTAGCAAGTACAAAGGGCAGCCGCTTGTCGTTCGCGCCGTTGACCGTGAGACCGGCTCGTGGGCTCACATTCGGATGGATTACCTACGCGCCGATGGTTATATCGACAACAATAAAACAAAACTACGCGATAGGTATATCGCCGCGTGGAACACCCAACGTGAAGCCGAACAGAAAGCACGCGAAGATGAACAGCACGCGAAAACCGAGTTGGCGAGAAAGAATCCGCTACTCAATGAACATCAGATACTTTACGTTACGCGGGAACAATATCGTCCTGACCACCACAACACCGCGACACTCTTTCAGTTTGGCGAAATCAACACGTCCAGTTTTCGCGGCGGGAGTTCGTTGCGTGTTTGGAATCCGAAAGATGATACGGTACGTGTGCTGCTCGAAGTACCGCAAGGAATCGTTCGCGACCCGTGTTTGTCGTTCGACGCAAAAAAATTATTGGTATCAATCCGACGCGGCATCAGCGGCTGCTACCACATCTACGAGTTAAACCTCGCGAGTTTGTTGGACAACGAAAAACCGGTAGTTGTGTTACCAAAAACAAACGATGCTGACATTGAAACCAACGCGGAAATTCGTCAACTAACATCATTATCAGACATCAGCGACATAGACCCGCTTTATCTTCCGGGCGGCGAAATCGTTTTCTCGTCAACACGCGAACCGAAGTATTGTATGTGCAATCGCCATATTATGTGCAACTTGTACAAGATGAATGGCGACGGCTCGAACATTCGTCAAATCGGTAAGAGTACGTTGTTTGAGGGACACGCCTCGTTGTCGCCGGACGGTCGAATCATCTACGACCGCTGGGAATACGTTGACCGCAACTTCGGCGACGCACAAGGAATTTGGATAACGTCTAGTGACGGTTTTAATCACGCGATTTTCTGGGGTAACAATACCGCGTCACCCGGCGGCGTTATCGACGCACGGATTTTGCCCGGCAGTGCGTCGCAGTTTGTCGCAACATTCACCTCCACTCACGACCGACCATGGGGAGCGATTGCGTTAATAGACAGACAGAAAGGAATTGACGGTAAAAAATCGGTGCTGCAAACGTGGCCTGCGGACGCGATAAATCTTGTCGAGGACAGCGTACCAGAAACGTTTGACGAGGCGAGACGATACGACACTTTCGTTCGCGTGAATCCGAAACTTGAAGACCCGTATCCGCTTTCGGATGATTGGTTTCTCGCGTCCGGTATGACGGGACAAGGCGAACGGATGGGGATTTACTTGCTCGGTCGTGACGGCACGATGCAACTTGTTCACACTGATAACGATACTGGTTGCTTTGACCCTCAGCCGCTCGCCGCGACAACGCTGCCGCCCGTGAATGTGCAACTTGCGGATATGTCGCAGTCAACTGGTACATTTTATGTGTCGAACGTTTACGAAGGTAACGGGATGGCAACGGTGAAGAAAGGCGACGCGAAGTTTTTGCGTGTTGTCGAGTCGCCGGAAAAACAAACATATACGGCGAAGGGTTGGCAGAACAATCACGGTGAGCAGGGACCGGGAATGAATTGGTACGAGTTTATCAACAAGCGTGTTCTCGGAACGGTGCCGATTGAAGACGACGGGAGCGTGAGTTTTACGGTACCGGCGGATACGTTCGTCTATTTTCAATTACTTGACGAAAACGGACGAATGATTCAAACGATGCGGAGCGGTGTAATCGTAAGACCGGGCGAGACGAACGGTTGCGTTGGTTGTCATGAAGACCGGCTGACAACATTCCAACCGCTGAAATATACTCCGAAAGCATTAACGCAACCGCCGCGGCAGTTAGACGGATGGTACGGTAAACCGCACTTGTTCAGTTATGTCGAAGACGTGCAGAAGCCGGTACTTGATAAGTATTGTGTTCAATGCCACGACAAATCTGAACCGAAAAAATTGCCGCGCGGTACAAGTGAAACGATCGCCGCAACGATGCCGAATCTGGCTGGCGATTTGAATACAATTTTTAATGCGTCGTATGTTGATTTGTACAAGAATGATTTGATAAAGGTAGTAGGTGCGGGACCGCATACAAAGTTGAAACCGTATGCGTGGGGTTCAACGCAGAGTAAACTCGCGAACGTGATGTTGTACGGACATAGCGACAAACGTATCGACTCGCAACGGCTGGAAATGGGAATTTTCATTGACCGTAAAACAAATCGGGAGGCGGTTGACCGCGTACTAACATGGATAGACCTCAATGCGCCATATTACCCGACTTATGTTTCGCCATTCAACAACAACCGTTTCGGTCGTTGCCCGTTGACGGACGAACAACTAACGCGCCTCGCTGAACTTTGCGGTTACAAACACAGGTTTCACAGCGGTAACTCAGACGGACAGGTGGAAATGGATTGGGCAATATCATTCACAAGACCAGAACTAAGCAAGTGCCTGACAAACCTCAAAAAAGATTCGAGTGAATACAAAGAAGCGTTGGAAATAATAGAAACGGGCAAACAAACCCTAACAAAAACTCCGAGAGGCGAAAACGAAAAAACAGTCTCCGCCACAGAACAAAACCAAAAACAACAAACAAAATACCAAAACCTAAAACAACACAAACAGAAAATGATAGAAGCGATAGTAAACGGAAAAAAGTTGTATGACAATTGATAGTACATAGTATTCTGATATATGGCAATTTGGAAGTGTAAAACTTAGTGTTGGTATTTTTATATTTTGTTTTAGTACATAAAATCTAAAATAAAAAATCATCCAGTTTCTCCGTGTCCACCATGCCTCCGTGCGCAAAATAACCAATCAATTTTACCTACCCTTGACTACCTGTGAAAAAAAACGAAAAGTGTATAACCTGCCTACTGAGGTTTTAAGGAATAAAAACCTTATTTTTACTATAGGTCTCCTCTAATAACTTGCCGAGAATTTAATAGTTGGTATAATGAGGGTGTTTTCATTTTTTCACCCCTCATTTTATTGCTTCATATACAGCCGAACTTGCTCTCCGCCGAAACGAATACCGATAAACTCTGCAAACTCAACGATTTCTCTTAAATGTCTCGCCGCCGATGCCGTCCTCATGTTCAAAATTATTGTCCTGAAATCCCAATATAACCTTTCCGACGAGA
>JAITST010000056.1 GCA_031287585.1 Planctomycetaceae bacterium
CATGCGTCTCACCACATACACACTCACCATAACAAATCGAAGTAGCCAAAGCAACAACAAACAAAACTGTTATCACAACAGAAATTCGTTGAAAACTCATAGTAACTCCAATTCTAGGAGAAGGGTTAATTGAAATCTGAAACTTGCACAAAATTCAAGCGACACCCGAAATCGTTACCAATCACACAATTCTAAATTACTTGTCCATTTTTGTCAATGGGGGAAGATGAATTTTTTCACCAACTCACCAACTTTTTGGCGTGTCGTGAACTTATTGTTTTTGAAATTTTACTGTTCTTTGTAAAATGCAGATAATACTCTAAACCAAAAAACAATAAATTTAGAGCATTCCCCAATTTTGTGCCTCCGCAAAAAAACGCGATAATCAATTCCGTTGGATAATCGAAACATCCAGCAACGTAACCCAAGCCATCAACGACAGCAACAGTATCAAACCCAACCAGCATAAAATCTCAAACACTTTCGCATTCGGTTCTCTACCGGTTATGCCCTCGTAAATCAAAAATGCCAAATGCCCTCCGTCGAGTATCGGAATTGGCAGTATATTAAGCACCGCCAAATTTGCGCCTATCAAACACAGGAAAAACAGAAATGTTGCAATCCCGTTATCCGCCATCTTGTACGCTTGTTGCACAATCAAAATCGGTCCGCCCATCCCGCGCACCGACACCTTCTGCGTCACAAATCCTTGCAGAACCTTGAATATAAACAATGTCGAATCAACAGTCTTGTCAAACCCAGCGGCAATCGCGTGCAACCCCGAATACTTCGACGTAACCATCACCGGTTCCAACTGCGGCAACCGTTTCGGCGCAAACCAATCATCCGCCGTCACAACCGTATGCACACTCGGAATCCCGTCAACTGTCAACTGTACCTTCATTCCCGCCGTAACACGCGGATTCTGCAACACGCCGAGCATCAAAACCGGTAACGCAATCCGTTCACCTTTACCAACCGGCGAATACGCAAGCCGTCCATCCCGCACCTGTGAAAACGATACATCACGGCTAACAAACGGCATCTCACCCGGATTCTTCACGTCAAGAAATACCACTTCCGAAACCTTCCCCTCGCCGCCGTTAGCGTCAACAACGCAATCAACCCGGTACGAAACTCCGAGCGGCGTACACGAAATATAATCGTTCGGAGACATCAATTCCGGTTCAACAATATGCCGCGTCAACTCCACCTTGAACGTATCCTCTTGTTTTGTCTCTGCCTTCCAGATTGTTACTTCAGCCGTCGTCTCACCATCGTTTATCTTCTTACGCATTAGGTACGGCAACCGCAACGGGTCAAATTCTCTATCACCATCAACCGCAACAATAACGTCCCCCGCAACAGCGTGTTGTCCAATATCCGACCCGATAATCATCGTAACAATCTCACCCATCTTGAACCGCACACCGTCAAGCCGTTTCACTGGTAATGGCGGCAACGTCACCGTTTTCGATTCCGGTAAAAGAATCTCACCGGAATCATACTTTGACATATCAACATACTGCCGCAGTTCTAATTCTGCCGGCTTGTCGATATAATCTTGAAGCGAGTGCTGTAATTCCGAATAAGTATTAACCGGCTTTCCATTGACCGAAATAATCATTCCGCTCCCGTCACCCGCCTTGCCGTCTTTTGTAAATGTCCGCAAAACATCAAGTAACTCCGGCGGAAAAACCGGTAGATAATTTTTATCGTTCGGGTCGGCAATTTCCTTCGGATACTCTTTAAGCGGAACAGTTTTCAGCAGCCGCGAACTAACAACACCAAGCGACTGATTCATCGCCGCAGGAGCAATCCACGTCGGTATCTCCATATCGACCGTAGCACCGTCCAACATATCACGCTTGACCCTCAACTTAACAGACGACGCACTGATAACCTGACTTTGCAAGTTAGAAAACACACGAGTTTTCTTACCGTTGATTTCTTCAACAGTATCACCAACAGACAAACATGCACGCCAGGCAGGTGAACCCGGAACAACAGCACCAATCTCCGGCGCGGTCTCTTCGAGTCCAACCCAGTACGCACCAGCCGCGCATATAAACGCGAAAATGAAATTCATTATCACGCCTGCTGAGATAATCGCAATACGTTGCGGTACAGATTTAGAAAGATAACTATCCGCTGAATACATCGTCTTCTCGTATTTCTTAACTTCCTCAACACTCTGCTCCGCGCCGTCACCTTCCGCAACCTTTTTCGCTCGTTCAATTTCTGCACGAACCTCGCCGGGGTTATCTTCCTGACCAAACATCTTGACATAACCGCCAAGAGGCACCCAGCCCATTCCATACTCCGTCTGTCCCCACTTGAAACGGAACAAACGCAACCCGAAGGCATCAAACCAAATATAAAATTTGTCGCAACGCACCCCGCACCAGCGGGCAACAATAAAATGCCCAAACTCGTGAACGATAATCAAAGCGTTAAAGCCAAGAATGACAAGAATAATGACCCAGGTAACATAAGCAATTGATGTAAACATATTTTGTAAAAGTAAATTATAGTTGGTTCTGTATGGTTAGTGTTCAATGAACTCAAACTGTAAACGAAACGGTAAAAGTAGATTTCATTTTCAGTTTACAAACAAATCTTTCGTGTAAAAAAACGAAACTCCTATTGTGAAATCCAGCGGCTCGCCTCTTCCCTCGCCCACCAGTCAATCTCAAACAATCTCTCAATCGTCGGCGACATTTCATAATCGTGATGTTTCAATATCTGCTGACATAGCGTCGTGATATGCCTAAACGGTAATCGCCGCCGCAAAAATGCGTCCACCGCAACTTCGTTTACCGCGTTCACAACCGCGCCTGCCGTACCGCCGACCGCCGCAACTTCCAGCCCAAGCGACAACGCCGGAAAGCGTTCCATATCCGGCGGGAAAAACTCCAGCGTCAACGGCTTCGCCCAGTCCATCCGCGTCGCGTTTCCTTCGTAACGTTCAGGATACGTCAACGCCCACTGAATCGGCAACCTCATATCGGGCGGACTCATCTGCGCAATTATCGCCCCATCGACAAACTCGACAAGTGAATGAATAACCGACTGAGGATGAATCACAACACCAATCTTTGATGCCGGCATATTAAACAGCCAACGTGCTTCGATAATTTCAAGTGCCTTGTTCATCAACGTTGCCGAGTCAACGGAAATTTTCTTTCCCATCGACCACGTCGGATGAGTAAGAGCGTCGGTAACAGTAACGTTAGCAAGGTAATCCGCAGGCCAAGTCCGAAACGGTCCGCCGCTTGCCGTAAGTATAATCCGTTCGACCGTGCGATGCAACTCCCCGTCTCCGTCATTTCCGTTCGGTTCCCAACCCGTCTCACGCAAACATTGGAAAATCGCACTATGTTCACTGTCAACAGGAATTACCCGTCCGCCGTTTTTCCGTGCCAAATCGGTGACAAGCGACCCGCCCATCACAAGACTTTCCTTGTTAGCAAGGGCAACAGTCTTACCGGCTTCGAGTGCCGCCCACGTACTCCGCAATCCGGCACTACCGACAATCGCCGACAAAACAATGTCAACATCGTCACGCCGCACGTAATCGCAAAGAGCGTCCTGCCCGAATAAAATCTCGATACCGGGCGGCAGATTCTCAAGCGGAGTCCGGTCAGCGGATGGGTCGGTGATAATGATAGTTTCGGGCAGAAAGGAGTTCTGCGGCTTACCGCGACCATCTTTCAGACGCTCTGACACACCGCGAACAGTCATCTGACAAATCTGTTCAACAAGCCAGTCCGTGCTGCGATGAACCGAAAGCATAACCGCCTCAAACCGACTGTCTGAACCAGCAACAACTTCCAGCGCACTACGCCCAATGCTACCGCTAGCACCAAGCACCGCAACCCGCCGACTATTCTTACTCATATAAGTACCAAAAGGAAATGAAAAAACAAGAGACCCCCATTATACCATAACAGAACCAGAATGACAAGGGCGGTAGAAATGACGGCGGAATATCGGGAATTAAGGTGTGTAAAAATAAAATCTCCCATTCATTGTTACACACCCTTTTTGGTTTTGGTTGTGACTACACAAGAATTGCAAAGTTCTCCTACCTAAAAAATCTACCCGGCATTTTCCCCGTTTACTTGTGCAGTATTTTTTGATAAATTCGTAACGATGTCGTATCGTTACGTGACACAGCATCAACGTTTACCGCAAAAATGAGTGAACGTTTTATTCCTCTTATCATTGATTTGTTGGCGTTATCAGATTTTGAACGCTAGCAAATTTAGTAGATGCGACGGACTCCACTGGATACTCTCCGCGACTGCACGCAAGATGTTGTCCGGATTCGGCAACAACCGCAGCACAGAAATCGCGGCGTTTGTCAGCGACGCAAACACCGCCGCCAAACCGGGGCGTTTTAGATACTGACGGTGTATTTCAGATATTGTTTTCTTATCCTGAAAATGTTTTGAATTGGCTACATTATTTGCGCATTGACGAAGAATGGAATCCGTTAAAAGCAATTTTTGAAAATGAAAAATATAGCGTTTTTACGTTGATGAAAGAAATGGACAAATTTTTTCGTGAACGGGATAAAATTAGCGTTCACAATGAACGCGGCGACCGACTGCGAATATCAAACAAAGACGGCAGTCCTGCGAATCTTGAAAATCTTGCCGGTGGTAACTGCTC
>JAITST010000059.1 GCA_031287585.1 Planctomycetaceae bacterium
CCTCGACCTTGATAAATGGGACGAAAAATAACAACGGGAGGTTGTATCGGTAATGGTCGTAAATTGTGTTACTTGCCTGATGTAGGTAACGCAATTTTCAACCGTGTTCGGTATATTTCCTTGCGGCGAGAAGCACATTGCAATTATTTTGGTTAATGTTAATTTACCCATCTCATTGACAATCTGCAAACAAACGCTATAATTGTGCTATTGGTTTTTTCACAGTTTACGAAACAAACATAGTGATATGGTGTTCTATGCCAATCCCGTCTTGTGACGGGATTGAAGTGTTTCGTGGTGCAAGTAAAATTTAACACAAGGAAAATTACAATGAATAGACAATATCGCCGTCGGAGTTCGCGTCGTAAAGGTATGACACTTTTGGAAATTATGATAGTCTTGTTTATTATGTTGTCAATCGCGTCAATGAGTATTTTAGCGATCAATTCAACATTAACAAATGCGAAGAAACGGGAAGCTGGGATATTTGTTCATCAACTCGAAGGTCCGCTCGGTAGTTTCAATCTTAACGTTGGTCGTTATCCGACAACAGACGAAGGGCTAGCCGCATTGATTTCTCCACCCGGCACGTTACCGAATCCTGACAAGTGGGAAGGTCCATACACAAAGAATACTGTAACCGACCCAGACCCGTGGGGTAATCCGTATCAGTACCGAAGTCCTTCGGAAAACTCGCAGGACGGTTACGATCTATGGTCAATGGGACCCGATGGAGCATCTGGTACTGATGACGATATTTGCAGTTGGAAATCAACAAAGTAGATAATAATGTCAATCTAAAAACGTAGAGACGCGATACAAAGTGTCTCTACATTAGATACAAAGTCTCTGTAAGCGATGATTGCCTGCATATAGTCTCTATAAGGACACACGGTATGTTATCAATTATCTTGTAACCTCCAGATGTTGGGGATTATTCTTTTGTGTCCTAACCGGTTTGTATTCCCTGTTCCGAAAATTTTACGTTTGTGGAACAACTACGAAAACCGTTTTTACTCTGAATAGATTACGGAATAAGCCGCGAAATTATACGGCTTATAACAAGAAACGTTATCTGTTGTCCGATTCTTCGACGTGAGCATTTGTTCACTTTGCAAACTTTCACTTTAATGGAATCGGTACTACAATGACAACTTCAATCCGTAATGGTTTCGTTCTAACGTTGCTTGCTGTCACGATATTGATGCAAGGTTGCCAAAAGACTGTAAGTCCAGATGATGCTGAAATTGATACACAATCGGTGGAAGAGGAAGTCAAAACAGTCAAGGGAGCAAGCCAATCGTTGACCGACATTTTGGCAACAAACGCGGAACCGTTAGTTTTTGACGACTCAATCATCGGCATAGACGCTAATCCGTCCCCCGCACCTGAACCAGTGCCAACCCCCGTCAAACCAATAGAAGTAACAACCGATATAGTTGACAGCGTTATTGATATTGACCCGAGCATAACAGACATAACAATACCGTCGGTAGTGCAGACACCGCCAACAGTGATAAGTCCAAGTTTCCGTCAACCTCAAAACGAGGAAGCCGTAGTCATTCAAACTCCGCAGATGGAAATGGAAAAATCAGATGCCTCCACAATAATCATACCGCCAACAATTTTAACGAATACTCCGCCGCAACCAATACCGGTAATAACAAAAAGCAAGCCGCCGATTCCCCCGCAAGTTCCGGTAATGCCGCAAGACACAACCGTAATAACCGCCGCCCCCGAAACAGTTCAGACCTACACAGTGATTCCGGTATTAGTGTATCCCAACTGCTACATCGCACGTTACAATCACACAAAAATTGTCCCGTTCATACTGGTACAACCGGGGATGCCGTTCCTGCAATCGCCGGCAACACAGGTCGAACCGCAAACAGAATCAACGTATAAATACTATGCAATACCGGTGAATCCAATTCCGTCAATTCCGCCAATAGTATCGGTACCGTATATGTTGCCGCAACAACCTTCAAAACCGTTCCCGCCGCGAAGGATACGCTGATATTAAATTGGAAATCTACTACGATAATGACAAACTGGTATTACTACGACAGCAACGGACAGAAGCAAGGACTTCTCACCACAGAGGCATTGCAGGAATTGGTAACGCAAGGTATTGTTATTCCGACGACAAAACTGGTTACGGAAACCGGACAAGAAGGTTGGGCGGGACAGGTAAGTCGGTTGGTATTTCCAACTGCGCCGCAACCATCGCCGTTTTCATCAATGTTAGCGGTGGACTGCAAAAACTGGACGCGGAATGGGGGGGAATAAGATATAAATTACACTTTTTTAACCCCGTTTTTGGAGTCCCTAATGAGTAAAAAACGTACCACTTACACGCCGGAGTTTAAGTCGAAAGTTGCGTTGGCTGCCGTTCGTCATGAGTTAACGGTCAGCGAAATTGCGGCGAAGTATAAAGTTCATTCGGTCAATGTTGCGAAGTGGAAATCGCAGTTGCTCGAGCGAATGTCCGAGTTGTTTGCCGATGGTCGCAGCAAGAAGCCGCCTGCCTCAAACGATGTTGACATCGCGGATTTGTTACAAAAAGTTGGTCGTCTCACAATGGAGAATGACTACCTGAAAAAAAAATCTGCGGAGTTCGGTTGAACAAAAAAATTGCTTGATTGATACCGACGATAAGTTGTTCAACATCACTCAGCAATGCGAGTTGCTCGACGTGCCGCGTTCGTCGTTTTACTACGAACCGATTCCGTTGACCGCCGCCGAACTCGAGTTGATGGAACGCTTTGAACGCTTCCATTTTGAACATCCGTTTTACGGCTCGCGCCGCATGGCGGTCGAGTTCGGAATGTCGCGGACGAAGGCGGCGAGGTTGATGCGTGACATGCATATCGTCGCGACATATCCGAAAAAACGTACGACAATTCCGAACAGCGAACACACGAAATTTCCGTACCTGTTACGCGGTGTTGTGCCGCAACGACCGAATCATATTTGGTCAACCGACATTACGTATATTGCGTTGTCACAAGGGTTTATGTACTTGACCGCGATCATTGATTGGTATAGCCGGATGATTTTGTCGTGGCGTTTGTCGAACACGATGGACGTGAATTTTTGTGTTGAATGTTTGCAAGACGCACTCGACAATTTCGACGAGCCGGAGTTTTTCAACAGCGATCAGGGTTCGCAATACACGAGCGAAAAATTCCTCCGTTGCTTCGCTGGTCACGCGACGAAAAATAGTATGGACGGCAAAGGTCGTTGGGTTGACAACGTGATTATGGAGCGGTTTTGGTGGACTGCGAAGTACGAACATATTCATCTTCGCGGACACGAAAGCGTTGACG
>JAITST010000066.1 GCA_031287585.1 Planctomycetaceae bacterium
CGAAACAAAAATAGCATCAATCAAACAAGCCCTAGAAAGTGACAAAACACTCGGACAACAGTTAGTAAACACATGCCGTAACGATAGTCTGTTTGGTATTATGGCTTGCATATAACGTGAATGTTTTCACCAAAAACATTCCGTTCCTACGGGGTAGAGATTCGCGTTGTTTCTTGACGGCAAGCGTTACTCGGTATGTTTAATAATCAACAACCAACATTTTTTATTGCGGCTACATCGCGACACAAGCAATTTTCAACCGTAAAAAGTAGCAATGCTGCTAAAACTGTAAAGAACGTAACAGATTGACTGGTTATTTTGCGCACGGAGACACGGTGGACACGGAGAATGACTATGACGACGAAATAACTGACAACAATTTTTTCAGTGCCTCCGTGCGCAACACTATTTATCCCTCACACCGAAAACACCTTTGTCAGGTCTTGTACGTGTTCTGAATGTACCAATGTTATTGCCGCGTCACCGGCTTTGAAGCGGTAGTCTGCGTTTGGTACTTGTACTATGCCGCCTCTTATCACTGCCGCTATCAGGCATTGGGGCGGTAGTTTTACGTTGCGCAGCGAGTCGTTGGTTATTGCCGAGTCTGCGAATACTTCCAGTTCAACTACGTCAATTCCCCTGCTGAAAAGTTGCGAGTTGCGTGTTATTATCGGTCCCGTATTCAACATCGTTTGTACCTGTCTGCCGATTACCGTTCTTGAACTTACCGCTGTTGTGATTCCGAGACGATCGATTATGTTTGAGTAATCTGGTCGGTCTAACGACGCGATGATGACTTTCGTTCCCACTTCCGACGCTTCTACGCACGAGAGCAAATTGTCCTCATCTTCACCCATACACGAAACGAAAACGTCCGCGTCGGCTACACGTTCCGCTTCCAAGTTTGTACGCTTGCGAGCATCGGTGTGAACGATACTACAACGCGGTAATTTCGATGTGACCGCGTTGCAACGGTCACGGTTACGCTCCATTATTGTTACGCGGTAGCCGCGTTGTTGCAGGATATGAGCGAGATGAAAACCGGTCTCACCACAGCCGCCGATTACTACCCACTGTGCGTGACGCAGCGCGGTGTGGAAAATCTTCTTCACTGCCGTTACGCTTTCAGGGACACCGAACAACGATACACGGTCACCGGGTTGTATAACGTCGTTCGCTGACGCAATACAAACTTTGTTATCACGGTTAATAGCGGCGATACGAACGTCAGAGGGCAACTTCAAGTCACAAAGTTTTTTGCCCGTTGCCTGCGATACCGTCGAAATCGCGATGTCCTGCATTTCCAACTCGCCGCGAGCGAAATGTTCAATAAGCATCGCGCCGGGTTCGCGGATGTGACGCGCGAGTTCCATCGCGGTTAGTTGTTCGACACTCATCATACGGTCAATACGGAAATGATGTTGGTAGTCGAACGTACTTTGGTCGAAAAATATACTTGCGTAAACACGTGCCGCACAACGCCGCGCACCCATCATCTTGCCCATACTTGCGCTAATGATGTTGACTTCGTCGTTGCCCGTCAACGCAAGCACTAAGTCCATCGTACCAACTTGCGCAGAAAACTGAATACTTGACCGCGATGCCGAACCGCAGATTACGTCTATATCAAGAAAATCACTCAACGACCGCGCAAGCTCGGGGTCTTGCTCAATTACTGTTACGCTGTGCTGCTGACCACGTAACATTTGCGCAACAGATGAGCCAACAGTGCCTCCGCCGAGAATTAGTATTCGCATAGTTTTTTTGAGAAGGAATACGCAAATTGGCTTTACCGTAAACAGTTAATCGGAACAGCAGCCCGCAGCGTAAAACGTTAACACGCACTCCTCTTTCCCCGCCAAAACGGAGTGAGAGGATATTGCGTTTGCGTTTTACACTTTATTCATTCCGCCATCTAAAATATCTTCTCCAACTTTACCGACGGGATACTGTCGGCAGGGTCTGGGGTTGGTATCACGGCGGGCGTTATTGGGGCAGGTCTTTCGGGGTGTTTGTATGTTGGCAAGTCTTGAGTTTCCACTATCTTACCATCGGTCGTTTCTTCGTCCGGTGCTGATTCCGGTTTCGCTACTATCTGCGTCGCCGCTTCGTCTTTGCTGATTATCCGCTCCGATTGACTTACCAACGTTTCGCCCGGTGCTAGTTTTATTGCCCGTTTCGGGTTTATCGTTTCGCTTGCCTTCGCACTCACAACACCGCTCTCCGTTCCCGAAATCGGAATCCGGTTTACAATCGTCTTCGGCTGGTTCACCGTATAAGAAACCGGTACCACTTTCTCAACCGTTACCGGCTTCGTTACCTTTTTCGTTGTCGTAACAATTCTCGGTACACTCTCCTCGTAAGTCTCGACACGCTCTTCCGTCACCGTCTTATATGTCGTTACCGGCACTTCGCGTTCACGCTCCACCTCGACAAACTTCTGCACTTGATACGGCACAACTTTCTCAACACGCTCCGTCACATCACGATACGTTGTCACCGGCACCTTCCGAACAACCTCTTCTGTTACCTGCTTCATAACCTTCACCGGCTCAATACGTTTCTCCTGCACTTCCTCGTAAGTCGTCAACAATACCGGCACCTGCTCGCTGACTTCTTCCGTACACATCGTCGTTACCGGAACAGTCTCCTCGACCAGATTCGGTTTGTAAACTTTTGCGACTGAATACGTCGGCGTTGATTCCATTTCCGTCCACGCAAGACCGGGCAACAAACGCCGATACTTCACGCCGTTCGAGTCAACATACTCACCAGCGGGCTGCCACGCGAGCCGCGTATAAGATTTCTGCGGGTTCGCTGTGACCGATTCTTCAAATTGTCCCTTATCAACTGTTTGCGTTTTGTACGTCGTAACTGGTCGGTTTACTGTGTAACGTTTTTCCTGCATAACAGTTTTCTCGACAGGGACTTTCTTAACCGTAATGATTTCGCGATTCTGCGTTTCCGGCACTTCGCGTGTCACGAAAGAACGCTCCTCACGCTCGCTTGTCTCCGGTACCGTTTTAACAACATCGTAACTTTCGGTACGATATTCTGTCTCAACAACTGGTCGCCGTTCGGTGTATTTTTCAATACGAACGGTTGTTTCCGGCACCTGCTTTGAGATAACGTAACGTTTCTCGCGGAGTTCTTTCTCCCAAACAGTTTCGCTGACAGTAACATCTTCCTCGCGATACTCGGTTTCGACGACACGCTTGTAAGCCGTGTACTGAACGGGTTCGTTGACAGTAAGAGACTGCAAGCGGTAAGTTTGAGTTGAGACAGGCGTAACGCCGCGTCCACAACACTGCGACTGCGTCATCGCAAAGTTCGGAACAAACGCAAATGTAAGTGTGATGATGGTTAAGTATGTTTTCATTTTTTTCTCCTGATGGGAAATGTGTGAACTGTTAAAAAATTTTTCTAATAGCGATAGTTGTTTTTTACTACGCCGAACTTCCGCTCGTCTTTAATCATTTTCCCAATTTTTTCAAAAAAAACTACGTCTACCGTTTTTATGTTCTATACTCCCGAAACGCCTTAACGTCTTCACATAAAACACTTTACCGCCAAAATTCGTCCCAAACAAAATTTTCACGAATTTTTTATTGATGCGTCATTGTCGTTAGAATCGTTATAAATTGGTGTTTGTTCGACGATTGTAGTCTGCGTGGCTGGCAGCGGCGTTAAGCAACTCACCGACAAATTCGGATTATCAACGTCAGATTGGTCAGACTCTATATCTAACGAAAGTCCGTCTCCTTGTTCATCTGTAAAACGGGTGTAGTTGGCTGGTGCAAACGTTCGGAAAATTGCAGCCGCCCAGAAAAACGCAAACGGTGCCAACACAACAAACCAAATCATCGCTGAAGCGGTTCGTAGCCCCTTCCACTCCAGAAACGGATTCAATGCCGAAAACAGACTACTTTCATAATCAGACCAATTATTTGCTTCATTGTAGTAAACAAACTGGTAAAGCAACATTCCGCCCGCACAAAACAATGCCAACAAGCACGCGACGACCGCCCAGGTTTTACCGTATGGTATAAATTTCTTCCCAAGCCGTTGCAACAATACCGCAGTCATCGTGTAATCAAACGCGAACGCTACGAGTGTTAAAATTCGGAATAATTCTGTGTCAGACGCGAGGTATGTTGAATTAAGGTTAAGCAAGTATACAGGAAACGCGATAGCAAACAGTCCGGTAGTCCAAACAACACCGTTCAGTCTGCCAGTGTAAAACGGAAAAACCAAGTATCGGAACAATCGTCTTTGCGGTACCGTTCGCCGTAAACGGAAACTATATTCGTCTGACTCGCAGATTGATCGGAGCAATAGAAACAACGAAAAAATAATCATCGTTACGCTCCATCCGCCCAAAGCATCGCTGACTGATGGTGTCAGGCAACACATTGAGATAAGCGAAACAAAGAAACAAATCGTCACCGTTATACGAAACGGCATATATTTATTTGAAGTCGGTGCTGAAACATTTGCGATTGCGGCGGAAAGGAATACCGCGATAATCATTGCGTAACTTATGGTCATCAACAAAAGAAACGTTCCGCTCATTGAAGACGACCCCATGATGGACAAACCTGACATTGGGCTTCTGCCGCGAACCGTGAACATCATAAAAGTACTCGCCAGCAGATTGATAAACGGAAAACCGAAGAACAGAATTCCGAACGCGGCACCGTAAAGTTGTGCGGTATTTTTGACACTCGTGAAAACCAAAATCACAAACGCGGTTCCGAGCAACAGGTTCAGGAACGTAAGCCAGATTGTATAAAATCCGGTAAAGAAGTCGATGCCGCGAAGTTGGTAAGCAAGCGTGTAAAACGGTAGCGAGACACTGAAAAGGAGGAATGTCATAACAAGAGCGTTGACAAATTTTCCGAAAACAACACTGGACGGACGAATCGCGGTAATGTACATCAGGTCGTTGTTAGCACGCTCCATACCGGTAGTTCCGGCGGTATAAGCGACAACGGTCAGAAAACCGAAGAAACCCATAATAGCGGTAACAGACGCAAAAAGCCCTTCACCGTTGCTCTCTAATGAATCGCCTAAACCGATAAACATCAAACAAGCGAAAGTAAGAATGGAGATATAAATGATAAGTGTAGAAGTAATAAAATTACTACGCACCAACCGCCGAACCTCGCGAACAAGTATCGCGTTCATACGATTATCCAAAAAAGAAATCAGAGCGTCAAAACGATTAATGAATGAGTTAAGCATAAAAGTTTTCAGGTTGAGCGGATGACGAAAGGAAAAACAAACGAAAAAGTAATTCTCCCGTATTGGTAAGCGGTTGTCAAGAGCAGGGAAGAGCGGTTACGGCGATGGCAAAGTCGTTTCAAGGGGAGATTTTTACAGGTAGGTAAAACTACTGTCTTTAACTATCTGTGAAAACGAAACGAACAGTGTACAACCTGCACACTGTTCGTTTTTATTTTTTGTAAACGTTATTGTTTGCAGTTACGCCGCGATATGTTATAATTGTACCTGTCTTACTATTTTGCGTACATCATAACAAATCAATGCAACACCCGCCTACAAAATCCGCTATTACTATCGTCGTTGACCGCTTGCACACCGGCTTGCTTGGTGCGTATGGTAACGTTTGGGTTGATACGCCCGCTATGAATTCGTTGGCGGCGGAGGCGGTTATATTTGACCGTCATTACGCTGCTTCGTTGAAGTTACCCGCAATTCTCCGCTCACATTGGGGACTTGACGGCTGTTCGATTGAGAATTTGAGTCGGCGAGGTGTGAATACGATTTTGTTTACCGATTCTCAAGACGTTGTTCAATCGCGCGACGCGGAAAAATTTACGACACGTCATTTTTTCGACTCGCCAACCGTGACAGATGTTGCCAGTCAACCAAAGGAAACGCAGACTTTTCGGTTTTTCACTGAACTTATCGCCATCGCGGAGAAAGCGGCAAATTCGCCGTACTATATCTGGTGCTACTTTGAATCGCTCGGCAAATGTTGGGATTTTCCGTTGCCGCATCGTTCACGTTATCGCGACGAAGGCGACCCCGAACCATATTCCGGCATCGAAGTACCGTTTTTCGATTACCGTAATTTAGACGAGTTATTGGTTGACCCTGACGAGCGGCAGTCGGTACTGGCAACTTACGCGGCAGGAATAACGTTGTTCGACGAGGTAATTACGGGCGTAACGGATTTTGTCGCAAACGGTGATAGCGGCGGCGAGACATTATTGACGCTAACGGCATCACGCGGATTCCCGCTTGGCGAACACGGCGTAATCGGAATACAGCAATCGGACGAACAACTTTACGGCGAGTCAATTCACCTACCGCTAATGATACGTTATCCCGACAAATTCGCACAAACGGTACGAATCAGGTCATTAACGGAGCCGAACGATTTACGTAAGACAATCGAACGCTGGTTTGAAATCAGCGGAGATGTATCGCTGTTTGAACTGGCAAACGAAACGCAAGAATCGCTGCACGAACATATCATAATAAAATCGGGCAGCGAAACGGCGGTAATAACGTCATCGTGGTTTTTACGAAGTTTGAACGAAAACAAACAAGAACTATACGTAAAACCAGACGACCGTTGGGAAGTAAACAATGTTACAACTCGCTGTTCGGAAGTGGTACAGGAATTGACGGCGTTATGCCGGTAACGTTGAAAATTGGGTATTTTTCAATCGTGTTCGGTGTAAAAGATGAAAGCAATGAAATTTACAACCAATGAAAAAATACATAATAACCTGCACGCTGCTGCTGGCAATACCAATAATCCCGTTCATCTATTTCGGTACTTCGTTTGAAGAACAGTCGGCGGCGTGGCTCTGCAAGCAGCAATCGCCGGACGCTGTTGCGTGTGCGGTCATAACGTTGCTGACAATTGACGTTTTCTTACCGATACCATCAAGCATAGTTTGTACAATCTCCGGCGCGGCACTTGGTCTATTTTGGGGAACAATAGCATCGACACTCGGAATGACAAGCGGAGCATTACTCGGTTTCCTGCTCGGACGTGTACTGGGCAACAAGATAATGAAACATTTCACAACAGAAAACGAAACAAAACAATACAACGAACTAATCAAACGTTACGGCACCGCGACACTAATTCTACTCCGTCCCGTTCCGCTGTTCGCCGAAGCGTCAACGTTATGGCTGGGATGTTCCTCGATGAGTATAATAAAATTCACTGCGGCAACTTTACCAATCCACGTCTTGCTATCACTGCTATACGCATCGTTCGGACAATATCTGGGAATAACGTTAGGCGCAACGTTATCGGTGGCAGTCGCGCTGGCGATGTCGTTTTTGGCGAATCGGATGTTGAAGACGAAGGAATAGAGTACGTCTGTACTTTCCAAAAAATCACAATACGATGTCGCCAACTTACGACGACTTTGCAAAGTCATTTTTCACAGGTAGGTAAGGATAGTTTTTTGTGTTCTATCCTTATCTATCCTTGACTACCTGTGAATAAAAAACCTTAATCAGCAAGTTGTATGCTTTTCATTTTTCCAAATAAGGTTTGCTCGTGACAAAATCGTGATACCGTATTTTACGCATATTTTTCTACTGGTGAAAAAATTAGCGTGAACGCTTACGATTTTTTGTTATAACAAACTTCACACTCCGCTACCTACCCGGCAATGTTCTTGGCGTGTACTGATGATTCCGTTTGTTCAACACTTTCGCCTCGATAATCTTGTCGATTTGTGGAACCTTTTGTTCTTCGTCGCTTGGGTCGATACGTTGTAAGTCCGCCAGAACATCTATCCCTTCGACAACTCTACCGAATACCGTATGTTTTCCGTCAAGAAAACTTGTCGGCACAAACGTCAGGAAAAATTGCGAACCGCCTGTATCCGGCAACGCCGTTTTCGCCATACTTAGCGAGCCGCGAAAATGCCGCCGATAACCCGGCTTGTTGCATTCGTCAGGAATGCAGTAACCCGGTCCACCGCCGCCCGTGCCTTCCGGGTCGCCGCCTTGTGCCATAAACTGCGGCAGAACACGGTGAAACAAAACGTTGGTATAAAAACCTTTCTCAACCAAACTGATAAAGTTCGCAACCGTATTCGGTGCTTCGTTTTCAAACAATTCGATAACAATGTCACCTTTCGATGTCTTCAGCAAAACACGCGGTAACTTCTGACTTGGGTCAACCACGCCTGCTTCGGTCTCGCGTTTCCGTATCGCGTCCTCCTCCGCCCACGACTTGCGGAACTCCGGTATCTTCAACAACATCCCGTCGAAACTCATCGCCGCCTGTCGTGTTTTCTCGTCCGCACGCGAAAGTTCCTCCATAAACTTACGGTACTGTCCGTTCTCACGCGACACGCGAATCCACGCCTCCGCATCGTCGAGTTGCATAACCATCATCGCCGACAAACCGCCAAACACATACAACGTCTCCGCTTCTTTCGGCAGTCCGGGTGTCGCGATTTTTTTGAAAGCGTTGTAAGACAGTTCGTAGTTATCACGCCAAAACTCCCAGTGAACCAAACGGTACAATAAGTCGTTGACAAATGGATTCTTGTGCGGTGCTTCGTCGAACGCCTGCATTGCGAGTTCGACCAAATTACGCCGCATCTGTTCCGCTTCAGCACGGCGTTTAGGATAAAGTTGCTCGATTTCCTTCTGACGAGCGGCTTTGGCATGCGGATACTCGCTCTTCCAAACGGTCATCTCGCGAAGCATTGCCTTGAATTTCGCGTCGCCGTCCATAAAGTTTTTATTCTTAACTCCAAGCGAAACCGCTTGAGCGATTGCCTGCTCTTCGGTCAACTGCTCCGGCGATTGTTGCGGCGGCTGCTGTGCAAACGCGGTCGGCAATACCGTAAGCAGAACAGTACAAAGCGAAACGAAAGTTCTATTGAAAAACGATTGAGACATAAATGGTACTCCAGTTGGTTAGGAAGTCAATATAAAACGAATGAAACAAAACAAAAAACGAACAACTATGATACGTCATTTTCAATCGAAGCGAAAGAGGGGAAGCAAAATTTTGGAATTTTGGTATAATGGCTGATCACTTATGGTATCACTTTGTTTTATTTTTCACACACTATGTCATCACACAAAAAACGCCCACGCGGCACCGAGACAGAATTATACTCGGAAACCGTATTCATTATCAACGATTCAAACGAAGGTAACATCGGCGAGTTTCTCGCGACTCACAAACCACCGAAACAGCCGAAGCCGTCAAGCCATAACGATACCAAGCCGAACAAACACCGTAACGTAGGCAGCGAACCGCGTGAGAAAGACGCGGTCGGGTTGCGGGTTATCGGCGGAACGTTTCGCGGAAGCAAGTTGGCGTATGCGGGTGACAACCGTGTCCGACCGATGAAAGACCGTGTTCGCGAGGCGGTGTTCAACTTGATTGGAGTTGACGTGCGGGGCAAGTTCGCAATCGACTTGTTCGCGGGAACCGGCGCGTTAGCAATCGAAGCGATAAGCCGCGGTGCAATCGGAGCAACGTTAATCGAACAACACTTCCCAACAGCCCGCAACGCCCGTAACAACTTGGTGTCGCTCAATCTGGAATCGAAGTGTAAACTAATCACTACCGATACTTTCTTCTGGTCGCATACACAAGAGAACGTACCAACCGATACCGCTTGGATAGTATTTTGTTCACCGCCTTACGATTTCTACATCAATCGTACTGACAGCATAATCGCACTGCTAACCCGTCTAAAAACTGCCGCGCCGCCGGATTCGCTATTCGTAATAGAAGCGGATAACAGATTCGATTTCACTCAACTACCATTCACTCCCAACGAAAAACACCGCCGCTCGTATCCGCCGGCAGAGGTGGCAATTTATCGTTTATAACTTTACCTCTACTACATTATGAACGCAACACACTGGAAACTGCGAACAAAAACAATCACGTTAGACCACCCGATTTTTATGGGAATCGTAAATGTAACGCCGGACAGTTTCTCCGACGGCGGACGTTACGTGCAGCCAGATGACGCGGTGCGGCACGTATTAGAATTGATAAAACAGGGAGCGGAAATAATTGACATAGGCGGCGAGACAACAAAACCGGGGTCGGACAGCGTAACAGCGGACGAGGAGTTAAGCCGCTTAATGCCGGTTCTGCAAAAGTTGAAGGTGGTGTTCAAGGAGCAAAATATAGAAGTTCCGATTTCAGTTGATACAACAAAAGCAACTGTTGCCTACGAAGTAATAACGAAAGGTAACGCCGAAATCATCAACGACATCTCCGGTCTTTCAGCCCCGAAAATGTTAGAGGTATTAAGTGAAACCGCAGCGGCTTATTGTCTAATGCACACAAAAGGCATACCAAAGATAATGCAGAAAAACCCTACTTACGAAGACGTAGTAAAAGAAGTGATAGAGTTCCTAAAACAAAAACGAAAGGAAATGATAGAAGCGGGAATAGAACCGGAAAAAATATCAATAGACCCCGGTATAGGTTTTGGTAAAACCACAATCCACAACCTAAGCATAATAGAAAACATACAAAAATTTCACACTCTTAACGCCCCAATTTTGGTAGGTCATTCCAGAAAAAATTTCATAAAAGAAACATACCAAGATATAAAAAAAGGAACAAATACAGTAACACAACAACTAATAAAAAACGGCGTACAAATAATTCGCTTGCACGAAGCGTACAATTATTTTAGATTTTAGATTTGTGATTTTAGAATTGATTTTACAAAATCTAAAATCTAAAATTCTTTTTCTTCCTTCGTGCCTTTGTGGTGAAAAATGACTTTGCAAAGTACAGGTTTTTACCTATCATTACCTACTTCGTCCCCAACAAGACCGCTACCCATTTTGTCCGTTCGTATGCTTGCAATACAATCTTTACTATCATCGTTAGCGGTGCGGATAAGAACATTCCTACCGGTCCCAGCAGCCAGCCCCAGAAAATTAACGACAGCAGCACAATCAACGCCGATAACCCAAGCCCGTCACCCAAAAACTTCGGCTCTACACCGTAACCAATCGCGAAGTTAATCGCAACCAATCCGCCAGTCACCAGTACAGCCGTTCCCAGTCCCAAGTCAATCCACGCCAAAAGTATTGGCGGCACCGACGCGATAATCGAACCGATATTCGGTATGAAGTTCAGGAAGAACGCCAAAATCCCCCAGAGCAACGCATATTCCACGCCGACGATTAACAAAAAAATCCACGTCGCGCCGCCAACCGCCATCGAAATAAGACCCTTAATCACTGTATATTTCCAAACATTCGCCGCAATCTGCTTTATATGTTCGCCGGTCTGCCCGTTACCGCCGAACGCCGCCGCCGACTTCTCCGAAAAACGGGACGCTTCAAGCAGCATAAAAATCACTGTAATAATCACCATAAACATATAACTCAAAAGCGAAATTATATCCTGTGTAAACTTCATCGCGTAATTCGACAACACCTGAAAGTCAATAAGTTTCCGAAGCGAAAAGAGTTCGGAAACTTTCTGCTCGGCAGTATCGTTGCCGATAACGTTGTCCGCGTCAACTATCGGGGCAACAAGAGTGGTCTCGTTCGCGGTGTCAATTTCACCAACATCGCTCCCGCTGCTCTCTGACGGAACAGTAATCTGTTCGATAGTATTTTTTGCCGTCTGTTCAAACTGGTCGATATGCGATTGAATCATTGTCTCGATACTGCTAATGTTAGCGGTCAACTTCTCCTGATAAACCGGCAAGCGTTCTCGAAACCGGCTCAAAGAAGAACCGACAACGCCAGCGGTGACAAGTCCGATGAGAATAATAAAAGCCGATAACAAGAGAATCGCGACAGTTTCAGACAACCCCTTCCTCTGCAACCAACGCAAAGGCGGTACAAGAATCATAGCAAAAAATACAGACAACAAAAAAGGTGCAACAATCTGATGAGCCATCATCATACCGCCAAAGATAACGATGAGTGACGCAGTAGCAAGAAGAGGTTTAGTCATTTGAATTTCCTTTTTTTCACCACGAAGTAAACCGTTAATAAAGTGTAGACGCTAGCGCGACTTAATTTCTACGAATCTTTGCCCCGCAAGGGGCTAAATCTTGATAACCCCATGCGCTAGCACGGGGTAGGCATCGCCAAAAACAGAACCCCGCAAGGGGTTCAACTAGTCGGTTGCTGATTACAACACTTTGTTCAACCCCTTACGGGGTTGGGTTAGGGGGGCGGCTGGCCCCATGCTACCGCACGGGGTTATCCATGTTTAACCCCTACGGGGTAAGGATTCTTTGTGGTGAAAAATAACGTGCCTTCGCGGTGAAAAAAACTATTCCTACCACTTCACATCCACTCCGATCTGCCCCGTGTGCGCCGTTCTGCGTTCTCCGAAATCGAAGTCGTAGTCTGCGAATACCCTAAACGCACCCAGATTCAAGTCGCCGCCCAATCCGATGTTTGCGAAACTGCGTCCGACATTTACACCCGTCAACACGCGACTGACGCTTGGCGACGACGGTACCCGATACGTCACGTTTGACGCACCAAACTCGTCACCGCCAACCATATAGCCGTATTGTAACCGTGTACGAATGTTTGAAAACTGACCGTTGAGACCTACACGCAGTACCGACTTGCTGAGGTTACCCTTGTCAATATCTTGCGGCAAAACTAATCCGTTACCGCCAATCGTGAACGCATCCGTCCAACTTTGCTGATAGTCGAACGCGACTAGCGGGAAAATGTGCGACCCGCGATATGTCGGATACTTCTTCATCAATTCGAGTGTGACGTAAATCGACTGCCCGTTGTAATCCTCTTCGATAGCCGCAACGTTATACTTATAAGTCTGAATACCATAACCAACGAACCCGTTAATCGTTGTATTCCAGCCGACATTGTAACGGGCGTACAGACCGAGCGTGTAGTCGTCGGCGGTGATTTCGCCGATGTCGTTGGTTACTTTCGGCGCGCCGTAGCCAAGCACAAGTCCGAAAGTATTATTCTTATCGCTGTGCATATCAAGACCGAGCATCATACCCGGACGGCTAACGTCGTACTGATATGCAACGTCATCGCTGCTAACATTTTCGGAAAGATAATAACCGTCAAACCAAAAACGATAACCAAATCCCGGCGCACGCAACTGACCGCGATATTCAAGGTCGTTTTCCAAAGCGGTCAAACTATTAAGATGAGAGAAGACACGGGTTTGAGGATTCCACAAAGCCATTGTCTGTGCCTCCGCCATAAGTTCACCGCCAAGATTAGCACGCAAAAACTGACGAACAGCAGCGTCACTGTTAAGAGCACCCCGCAGCGAATTTTCGAATTCAGGATTAACAGCAGCAATATCATCCATAGCCGACGCAACCTTTGCGGCATTGCTTGTTTCACCAAGACGATTAGCGGTGTCGGCAACGGTGTAGTATTCGACGGAGGTAAAGTCAAGGCAAATTTTATCGCTAGTATCACCCCTAAACTCTGCGTCAATTTTAACAAGCCCGCCGGATTTAATCAAATCGTTCAACTGTCCTATAAACGCGGCATCATTCTCAATGCCAGCACCCTCGATAACAAATATATTATCACCAGCGATAGAAGAAGTGTCGTCAAAAATAAGTGCCGCGCCTGGACCAATTGCTGTATTACCTGAGTTACCTAAGTCAGCACCATTGATAGTTATCTGCCTAGCAGAACCATCCGTGGAAACTTTAATAGTACCATTCCAAAGTAATCCCTTGTCGGAAGTTATCTCACTACCAATTGACGTTAGGTTAAGAGTTGTACCTGCGTAAATATTGAAACTTTCCGCCGTTACATTAACGCCGCTTTCCACGCGAACATTACCCTCTCCAAGAATAAACATACCACCTGTATTGACACCATCGGAAATGTCAAAAGTTGTAGCAGAACCGACTTTGCCAATGATTAACGTTCCCCAACCAGTTTTTATAAATTGACCAGTACCTGTTACATCACCAATACGAACTTTTGTTTCAGCGTCAGGGATAAAAACCCTCGCACCATTACCACTAACAATTGTCTCAACAGGTGTAATCGACCATTCGTCCGATTTGTCGGTACGATTATCGACAAACCGTAGTTCACCACCATCAATGTGAGCATACATCGGTGCGGCATCCCACAAAGTAGTCCAGTCATCTAATATCACACCGCCCACACCTGAATCGCCGTATGTAAAAACTACTCCTCCATTGTTTACTTTCAAATGAGGATCGGAACTACTCGTACCCGTGCCGTTACCCAATGATAAAACCGCATCCTCTTCAAAGACTACCCACGTACCATCAGCGCCACCATCAACAATCAGTTGATTAGTTGCTCCGTTGCCTGCCGTTAATGTAATCAGTCCGCCTCCGTTAATTGTTGTTTTTCCTTTATCATTGAAAAAATCCGCACTAGCAGTTAATCCCGCGTTATCTACTGTTGTAGTTGTAGCATCTGTTGAATTACTATCAGACACACGCTTACTACCTGACACCATAGTCGCGTAACCATTGCTAAATGTCAGATTTTCAACACCGTCTAATACAAATTTTTCACCACCGTTATTCCAAGGTGTCGCCTCTGCACCGCCCGTAATATTCACATAATCATCGTCGCCGCCAAGAGCGATACTTGCAGTTGTACCTGTAATCGCAACATTTTTAAGAATGTCAATTCTACTCGTTTCGGCAGCGTCGTCCGTCTTGATGCCATAACTATCACTTGTTCCATCTTTTGCACTCGCAGTTATTGAATTTGTAACCTCCAATAGTGTTAGCGAATTTGCGCGAACGCCAAACGCCTGACCATGTTCGTTGATTACGTTTATATCACCTTTAAGAACAAGCGACTTTGAGCCAACATTCATACCGTAAAAGTAAGCACCGCCTGCCACCTCAACGTCATTACTATTCCTTGTCACCGTGATGCCATTGAGAGTAATTGTTCCTGAAACATTTCCGGGAGTACCACTTTTATAATATCCGCCTTCAAACCCCATTGCGTTACCCGCACCTCCAGAAGTAACTGTAATGCTGTCTTCAACTTTTATTTCGCCTTCAATGTCACGTGCGGTCGATGTATCACTGTTCAAAATAAAAACACCTTTGGAATCTGAATGGAGACCAGTATGGGTGTTTGTTATGGTAATATCTTTCTCAATAATAATCGAACCAAATTCACCAACTCTATCCGCCTCAAAGCCGTTTAGCCAATTCACACTAGTGGAAAGATCATTAGTCATCGTGATGTTACCCTTAACGGTGACGACGGCTTTGCTATTCGCATCTGCACCATCAATATCAGCCAATTTCACGCCAGCACCGCCGCCAACACCTGCATTAATATCTATATTCCCGATTGTAATTGAAGTTGCGGAAGTGTCACCAACGTTTCCAGCAACAAAACCTATTGTATAGTTACCATATGTTGCATTGCTTGATGTGGCAGATATATCGCCGACTGCCACTGTACCGCCGACTATATCTGATATACCACCAACCGTGTTAGCAAACACAACTCCATAATTTTCCCCACCAGAATTTGCAGTTGTAACATCGCCAAGAGTTATGTTACCAGCGAACGGAGAATCATTCTGATAGCCAAATCCCGCGGTAAGTATCGCTCCGCCATCGTTGTTTGTTACTGTTATAGATTTTCCATCTGCATTGAAAATCAATTCATCATCGTTTGTCATTATGCCGCCGACATATAAAGCAGAAGATGTTAGAATGACATCACCATCTAGTATCAAGTTATCCCCTGGTGTATACGAACTCCATGATGAGTAATCGTTTGTCCAACTGTGAGTACCCGTACTATTAATAAGTAAGTTTAGTCGGTAATCTGTATTGAATATAAATCCAGTTCCAGTCCCCGGCGTAACATCTACATCATCCGCGAATCCCACACCGCCGCACATAATCGCCACTGCTACCGTCACAGCCATAGTAAGTTTTGCATTCAGCAAAAGCCGTAAGAAACAATTAACGTAACTGACATTGTTATT
>JAITST010000127.1 GCA_031287585.1 Planctomycetaceae bacterium
GTTTGCCGCCATTGACCACGCCTGGAAGATTTTGAAACCGGGCGGTCGAATCGGTATTGTCGATTTTTACGTGTCCCGCAAACATCCGGCGGACGGACACACAAAACATTCCTGGCTGAAGCGGTGCTTTTGGCCCCAATGGTTTGCGTGTGATAATGTTTTTCCGTCTCCCGACCACGTGCCGTATTTGCATAGCAAATTCAAGCCGCTCCTGTTCGAGGAACACTTGACACGTCTCCCGTGGTTCCCGAATCCGTTCTTCAAAATGCCGTACTATTTGTTTATCGGGCAGAAGACGGAGCAACAAATGTTTCACCATGCATAGAATGTCCCGTTAAATATACCAAACACACTTGAAATTTCCGTTTTGGTGGGGTAGCGAGTAGTTAGTGGCGAGTTGCGAGTATTTGTTTCCTGCTGTGTTAGTTTGTCCAGTGCAAACAATACTCGCTGCTCGCAACACGCTACTCGCAACTATCACCAAAATGCCCAAAATCAAAGTGTGTTCAGTATATCAGTCGGTATTTGACGTTGAAAAAGTTAGGCAGAGTGAATTAGGGCGGAGATACTCCGTTTGGACGGCTGATTTTCGCCGTCAAAACAGAGAAAAAGAAAAACCTGCAACCGAAATATGTGAAAAATTCACCCCCTATTGCGTTTTTTTTTTTGATAAAATTTGACATTATTAGAGGTCGCCGATACTAAATGCAGACCGTGGGGTGTGTCAATTTTTTGTAGGTATTTTTATTAGCCCCGCAAGGGGGGCAACAATACCGTGATTGCCCGACCCCTACGGGGTCGAAAAGAGAGAGAAAGGTCGTATCCCTCGTGCTGCGGCGGAGTACCGCCTTGCACGGGGGCTGTGTCAAATAAACACTGGCACATTCAACCCCTTGCGGGGTTGTCAATAGAACACATTACCAAAAACCTACAAAACATTTACACACCCAAAGTCCTTTGCCATCCTCGCAGATGACAACGCACGCAGTATAACGGCACGCAAGTAATTGAATTTCATTATTCTTCACAGACGATACCAACAAGGTCGCAACCTTCGGTTTCGACGATTTCACAGGGAACGAATGTTCCCGGCGGTAAAGCGGATGGAACCGGCAGCGTAACATAGACAACGGGGTCAATGTCGGGAGCATCGGCAAAAGTTCTTCCGACAAACAAATTCGGTTCCTTGTGTCCGGTTTCGTCGGTGTAATTCCCGTCAATCTGAACGTCGATGACCGTGCCTTTTTGCTTTTTCGCCCAAGACACCGAGTATTTTTCACACGTCTTATACAGGGATTCGTAACGCCGCTTTGCCGTTCGTGCCGGCACCATACCGCTCAATTTTACCGCCGGTGTGCCGTTTTCCGGCGAAAATGAAAACACTCCGGCACGTTCAAACTGCCAACGGTCAACAAACTGATGTAATTCATGGAACATGGCATCCGTTTCGCCCGGAAATCCTGTTATCAATGAAGTCCGTAACACCAAATTCGGTATCCGTGTCCGCAATTTTTCGAGAAGTGCCTCCGTTTCCGCTTTTGTAACCCGACGGTTCATTCGATTCAGAATGTCGTCGTTGCAGTGTTGAAGCGGTATGTCAATATACGGCAATAATTTGCTGCCGGCAGAAAACATGTCAATCAGTTCGTCCGTAAAAAATTGCGGAAACGAATACATCAGGCGAATCCAACGGACACCGTTGAGCGTTTCAAGTTGTTTTAATAATTCCGTCAACTGCGGTTTACCGTAAATATCGCTGCCCCAAAACGTGGTTTCCTGTGCAATGACGACGAGTTCTTTCGTACCGGCATCGGCAAGCAATTTTGCCTCGTTAAGAACCTGTTCCATCGGCACGCTGCGGAAATTGCCGCGAATGTTCGGTATCGCACAAAACGAGCATCGCCGGTTACAACCGTCGGCAATCCGCAAATACGCAACGTGTTTCGATGTCAGGAGTTCCCGTTGCACGGTCATCAATTCCGCAGCGGGAACACCGAACCATTCATCGACTTCGGGAAATTCAGCAGCGAGTGCTTTGACACCTTCATGTTTTGTCATGCAGCCGCGAACAGAGATACGCCGAATACGATTGGCTCGTTTCAGGTCAATCAATGAGCGGATATATTCCCGTGCTTCATCCCGTGCCGTCTTGATAAAGCCGCATGTGTTCAGAACGACGGTTTCGCAACCGTCAACTTCGCTGCGGAAATCAAGACCGTCCTGTTTTAACATAAAGACAATCTGTTCGCTGTCAACGAGATTCTTCGGACAGCCGAGCGACACAAGCGAAAACGTTTTCGGAGTTATTGGCAAGGGACAACGACGGGAAATTCCGGCAGACAGCAAGTTTAGCACATACTCATTTTGTCTGCAAGAGAAGCGCTTGCCAATTGCAAACGCCCCGACGGAGTTTTCTTGTTTTACTCGATGACTTCCAAGCGTCCGTCTACGTACTCTTTGGTTACTTTAGGTTTCGGCGGAGGCACCACAAAATCAAACACCTGCGAGCCGCTTGCCGCAACGTTCGCCGTCAACGAAGTTGTTCCAACCGACGTGTACTCGTCCGCCAATGCACGAGAGTACACTGTAAAACGCTGCGCACGATTACCCTCTGACGTAGTCGTGTCCGCAAACCAAACTTTGTAATTGCCAGCCGGAATCTTTTGCGCATCCTTCGTCACGCCCAATGCGTAACTCCCGTCATTGTGCATCACCGCCCGAAAATTGGCTGCACCGTCGTCGAAAATGATAGTCCCGACAGTCAGCGGCGAACCATCTTCATACGTCACCTTGCCGCTCACCCGAACACCGCCTGAACAGCCAAGCAACGTAACTGAAAGGATTAACGTAACGAAAAGTGAAATTCTTTGTATTGTCATTTGTTAAAATTGTTCGTTAAGTACATTTATTGGGGAAATATACTCAACACACTTTGAATTTTGGCTTTTGGA
>JAITST010000169.1 GCA_031287585.1 Planctomycetaceae bacterium
CGACACTTCAGAATCTTTCGATGACGTTATCATTCGCAACGGCGGGGTCTTGAAACTCGACAGCACTGCGCCAACCGGCACGGGTATTGTGAAAGGCGGTAGTCTTGATAACAAAGTGAACATCACGGTTGACAATGGAAAAATCGAAAGTTATCGAACCGATGGGAAAACCGACACGATTGATATTCATCACGGAGGCGACCATATCAATACGAAAATCGTCGGCACTGTCGAAGTGAGCGTTGCCGACGGAGTTACTCTGGTAACAGGCACACTGACCGATGACGGAAAAGCGGCAACGATTAACAAAACGGGGAACGGCACTTACAAAACGGTTGCCGATGCTGATCTCGGTAAGAGTATCCTTAACGTTGATGCCGGCGGATTTATCTTTGACAAAAACGCAGAGGTCGCCGATGTGAATGTCAAAGCCGATACGACTCTTACGTTTAACGAAGACCTGACCGTCAACAACGGCGGTAAAATCGACGGTACGCTTAACGGTACTGGAAACTTGACGAAAAACGGTGAGGGAACACTTGCGATACAAGGTGCTTCAAAAGTTGGCGGAACCCTCGACATCACCGGCGGTAAAGTTGAATATGGCAAAAGCGACAACTCGTTATCTGCGCATTCGGCAGGCAAAATCACCATTAACAGCGGTGCAACTCTCGATCTCAAACAGAACGCAACACTCACAGCAACCAAAGTTGATGTCGGTAACGGAACTTTCAAATTGGGAGAAAGTGCGAAGTTGATTGGTCATACCACCGTGAGCGACGGAACAATCACAGCGAGAGGTAACGCAAATATTGATGATGTCGCCGTTACCGGTAACGCAATGTTCGATGTTGCAAGCGGCGCGGAACTCTTCAGCCAAAAACTGAACGGAACCGGCGGCGCGATTACCAAAACTGGCAGCGGAGATTATATCGTCCAAGATGTTGCCGCACTCGGTAAGACGGATATTAAAGTCAGTGCCGGAGAATTTCGCTTTGAAAAAGACGCTGCGGTCAAAAATGTTGCGGTCAAGGACAATGCTTCTCTCGTGTTCGGCGGAAACGCAACGGTCAATGATGTGAATGTTGGTACCAAAGCCACGCTGACGCTCAACGGTGCGACTGATGGAATCGACATCATTACGACCAACGCCGGTTCGACCATCAACGCAAACGCCGCCCAGACATTCGGTTATTTGGAACTTGTGAACGGGGCAACCTATCACGGTAACAACTCCGCGTTGACTCTCAATCACGGCGGCACGATTAACGGTACGATGACCGGAGTGAGCGATTTCACGACGAACGGCAATCTGGCGATTCCAGTAACAGACGGTTCGACAACACCCGTCTTGAGCGTGAAGACATTGAGTGTCGGCGGAAACGCAAAGATATACTTTGTCGGCGAAGGTTCGCATCAGAATATCATGACCACAAAAGACACCGACTTAACCAGTTTGAAAAGTCAATTCCAATTCGCCCAAAGTGCGTTACAAACGTTAGACATTCAGAAACACAGCGTTTCCATTTCGGTCGATACGGCGAGTCATTACTTTTCCGGTCAAGGCGGCAACGCACAAAAAGTCGGCGCGGTCTTGGATCAGAGTTTTAATTCCAAAATCGGCAATGGTGCTTTACAGCAACTCGACGCGGGAACATTAAACGGTGTTCTTCAACAAGGACTTGCCGGCGAAATCACGGCAAACGGTTTACAAACTGTCGTCGTTCGTCCGACCGGCGAAATCTTTTCGCACCTCAACGAGGTCAACGGAATGGATGATGTTGTCGGCGGCTTCACGCGGGGACAAGCACCGCAAAATAAAGGAGTGGATTTGTGGTTCACCACGTTTGCGAGATACGAAAACGCGGAGAAGGACGGCATTATTTCCGACGGATATACCAACACGCACGTCGGAATGTTAGCCGGTGCCGATTGGAAACTTTACAACAAGTGCTTATTCGGTGCCGCGTTCGGATACGGTGCGCCGCGAATCAAGAACGATACAAGCAACCTGAACGCGGACGATTTTTCGGTCGGATTGTATTACCGGATGCCGGTCATTGCACAACTTTATACCAACCTGTATCTGGGTTACGGCAGTCAGAATTATAAACTGAAAACTTCCGGTAACGAAACGGAATACAGCGGTAACAGTTTGACGGGCAGTATTCAATTTATGCGTGATTTCTATTGCAGCAAACTCAAATTGACACCGCTGCTCGGCTTTGAATTTTCGACACTGAAAACAGATGAGTACAATGTCGGTCTGTTCAGAGTTGCTGACAATAAGTTCGACCAGGCGCGGGTGAAAGTCGGTTTCAATAGTGAATTTTGCAGATTCCGTACCCGGCTGTCTTACACGACGCTGCTCGGCGGTGACAAAGTGAGCGTTGCCGACGTTTCGTTTGCGGACACGGGAGCGGGAACACGGGTCAACGGAATTAACACGGGAACGGATTGGTTTAGTGTCGGAGTGGGCGGTAAGGTTCTGGAACGCGGACGGCTAAAGATTTATACCGACTACGATTTCGACACCAGCAAACACATGAGCGGTCATACAGGACAGTTGCAAGCCGTGCTGTCGTGGTAAGGTAAGTGGTAAGCGGTAAGTGGTAACACCGCCAATGACGAAGTGTTTTTTACGGGGGGATTTTCACAGTGGGGTAAGAGTAGTAGGCGGCAGATTGCATACGACTGCTGTCCATCCTTGTCTATCCTTACTTCACTGTGAAAAATTCCGCCGGTTGGCGCGCCAACCGGACTTTTTGAGACGGGATTGACTGGATTATTTTGTGGAGGCAAATGGTAGGTTGCTCTCGCCGAGAGCAACGCAACTTTCGGCGGCTTCTTAATCGTTGACGTACTCGACTTTCGTTCCGAACCTTACAGTTCGAATATAATTTATTCCATGGCATTCTAACCGATTCATTTTGAGAACACGAGAGGCGTGCAAAAAATAATTCCGCAAAGGGTGTGTAAATTTTTTGTAGGTTTTGTATAACCACCCCACTTTTTGCGACAATGCCCCGTGGAATTGTCAATAGAATACCCTGCCAAAATACCTACAAGCTTTTTACACACCCCATCATTTTCTACTTGTACAAAAAAACGTTTATATACACCACCCCAAAAATCATGGACACGCAAATTGGCTCCACCTGTATTTTTCATAAACACTGGTTCTTGTTCTCCCCCTTCCGTGAGTTAGATTGTTAAAAATTTCACGCTGAATGGGGTAGGACTTGACTGTTACTACATAGTCTCTCATCCTGTTAAGTCTTGTATGACCATCTTTATTAAAAAATATAATGATAGTATGTATTTACCACGTGGTACTCGCACTGATCCGTAAACTGAGGACCATCAAGTGATAATGGCGATATTTCCTTATAATCATCCCACTCTGCCTGCTTTCTACCGCCGAAAAAATCCAAACCGCCGCCTGCTTGCGCACACAAAACTGCTGAATGCCTTCCGTATCTATCAATCCAATCACCTTGTGTTCGCCAATCATCATTTAACGCAACAATTTTTT
>JAITST010000187.1 GCA_031287585.1 Planctomycetaceae bacterium
GATTCGGTATCGGAACGGGAGGTGATAGTAAACATGTGACTTCCTTGTCTGTAAAAGGGAAATGGAGAGAAAAAAGACATTGTACCAATCCCCCACTAAAGTTTACACACCCCCTTGACACCCCCCGGTGCTTGTCCCCCTTGTAAAATTCTGATTTTGCGGTATGATTAGTGACTATTGTTTTGCCTCTCGCCCTTTGGCGAGGTTTTTGTTTTTTTACTCTTTTTCCTTTTACATTATGAAAAAAGAAATTCATCCACAGTATGTCGAGACCAAAGTTACTTGCGGTTGCGGTAATTCTTTTACCACACGAAGCACTAAAAAAGAAATTAAGGTCGATATTTGTAACGCATGCCATCCGTTCTATACCGGTAAATTAAAGTATGTTGACAGCGCGGGACAAATCGAAAAGTTTAACGCGAAGTTTGCCGGTAAGACGTTCGGTAAAGCCGCCAAAAAACAAAAGGAAGATGCCGAAACAAACTAATTTGTTTCGTGACATCATCGGTACTTTATGCGTGAAGTTCTCGACAAAACACTTGCTCGTTTCACCGAGTTAGAACAACTCCTTGTCGATCCGGCGGTTCTCGCTGATTCCGACAGGATGCAGGCGGTTGCGCGCGAACACGGAACGATTGCGAAGATGGCTACTAAGTACCGTCGTTTTCGTCAACTCAACGCTGACATTGACGACGCAAACAATATGCTCGACTCTGGTGATTCGGAACTTATAGAACTTGCGCAGTCCGAGTTACCCGTTCTGAAAGCAGACCGTGAGGTACTTTGGAACGAACTACTTGATATGACTATTGGCGGTGAGGACGCGAATCGAACGAGTTGTGTTCTCGAAATACGTGCCGGAACCGGCGGTGACGAAGCCGCGTTGTTTGCTCGTGACTTGTACGAAATGTATCGTCACTACTGCGAAGCACAAGGTTGGAAGGTTGAAATTCTGTCGTACAACCCGACTGAACTTGGCGGGTTCAAAGATATGTCGATTGGTATCGACGGCGACGGATGTTTTCGGCATTTGCAATTTGAAAGCGGCGGGCATCGTGTTCAGCGTGTTCCTGAAACAGAAGCGAAGGGGCGGATTCATACGTCCGCCGCGACAGTTGCGGTGATGGCAGAGCCGGAGGATGTTGAGATTGACCTTAAACCGGAGGATTATCGCAAGGATACGTTTTCGTCGAGCGGTCCTGGCGGGCAGCACGTTAATAAGACGATGTCCGCGGTTCGGCTCACGCACTTGGAAACCGGTATCGTTGTAGCGTGTCAGGACGAGCGTAGCCAACATAAAAATATGGCGAAGGCGTTACGTGTTCTCAAATCGCGTTTGTACGATTTGAAACGTGAACAAGAGGACAAAAAACGTTCCGAAGAACGCAAGAGCAAAATCGGTAGCGGTGACCGAAGCGAACGAATCCGCACATACAACTTTCCCGAAAACCGTGTCACCGACCATCGTATCGGATTGACGTTATACAAACTCGACAACATCATCGCGGGAAATCTCGCGGTGGTAATTGACGGTTTATTAGAGTATGAACGTCAGGAACTGCGGTCAGCGTTCGGGACGTTTGAAGGTTGAGGCAACAACAGCCCAACCGTAGGAAGAAATTGTTGACCGTATTTTTTTAGTTAAAATTCACACTAACTTTTCACTAACTTTTTTACCCGAAAGGAATATAATGACAAAAATATCTTACACATTACTCTCCGTTTTGTTGTTGCTCACAGCCGCTCCGGTGGCTGCGTTTGGACAGACTGACGCTAAAGAGAAGGAACGTCTCGCGAATCCGATTTTCACATCCTCTCTCGAATGGATGAAGACACCGCCTGTGCCGTGTGCTGACTCCGAAGCCGCCGATACGAAGTCGATGAAACGTTACGTTGAAACGATTCCGGGAACGAAAGTAACATTTGATATGATTCCGGTTCAAGGCGGCAAGTTCAAACTTGGCAGTCCCGACAGTGAAGAGGGGCGGCTTGCCGACGAGGGACCGCAACACGAAGTCGATATTCAACCGTTCTGGATT
The DNA here is from genome assembly GCA_031287585.1 of Planctomycetaceae bacterium. Taxonomy (GTDB): domain Bacteria; phylum Planctomycetota; class Planctomycetia; order Pirellulales; family Thermoguttaceae; genus UBA8133. The sequence goes on from JAITST010000187.1 coordinate 2,040, forward strand.
GAGGAACACGAGGTTACGTGGAAAGAGTTTAGCGAGTTCGCGCTCAAGTATTTGCGGCGGAAACGTATCGAAGAGGGCAAGCCGCCAGTCGGACGTGAGACGGTTGCGGACGCATTCGGTGCGCCGACGGCTCCGTACAACATTAGCGCAATTAGTTACGGTAAGTCTGACAAACCGAACTGTCCCGCAAGCGGAATGACGTACTATGCCGCTCAAGCGTACTGCAAGTGGTTGACTTCGTTGACTGGCCGATACTATCGTTTGCCGACTGAAGCAGAGTGGGAGTATGCGTGTCGTGCGAGTTCGTCAACCGCGTTTTCGTTTGGCGACGACGCGGAGAAACTCGGCGAGTACGCATGGTTTTTCGACAACGCTGAAGAGGGTTATATGGAAGTGAAGAAGAAAAAACCGAACGCATGGGGCTTATATGATATGCACGGAAACGTTGCGGAATGGGTTTGTGAGCAGTACGACAAGGACGCATACAAGAAACGGGCGGCAGGCGATTTGAAAACGAATTTTGTGAAACCGAAGGGCGACTTCGGGCAAATTTATCGTGGCGGACATTGTGATAACGATGACCCTGCCGATTTGCGTTCGGCACGACGAGTTTTCTCGACACCGCGGATAAAAGAGCAAGACCCTATGTACCCGCAAAGTATTTGGTGGGTAACAGAAGGACCGTTTATCGGTTTCAGAATAGTACGTCCGTTAACACCGCCAACAGCCGATGAAGCCGCTCAGTTCGAACCAGACCCGAAAGTGTGGAAAGCGTATGTCGAACAGAATACACGTGAGTAATGAGGCAGATCTATCTTGGTTTTGGGCTGTTGATTACGTTGCGTAATATATCCAATACGGTTGAAAACGATAACCTTTGTTTGCCCGTTGAAAACAAGGGTTACCGCTTTTACAAAGCGAACCATTTCCAACCGTATCGGGTGTAATCAGAAAAATCACACCTCTTCCGGTATAACATACGGGGCGCGGTAGTCGCGTTTCCAGTACTTTGCCGCTTCCGGATTTTTTATCGTACCGTCGGAATTGATATCCAACTTTACTCCGCCTAGCCGGTACGAGATTGTTGAGTAGTGAACCAGTGACGTACTACAATGTCCCTTCGCAATGTCCGCGTTCGGTAGTTCGCGTGAACGGATACAGTCCAGAAAATTTCGTTTGTGTTCGTTGTCGGGAAAACGCCCGTACTCTTGTGCTTTTACTACCGGTTGACGGCTCTTCGGTCGGTCAAATACCTGCCAACCGCCGCCGTGCCGTCCTATCATCATCAGTCCCTTCGTGCCGTAAATCTCTATCCGCGTTGCGCACTGCAACCAGTACGGGAACGTATCGGTCTGACGAACCTCGCTGTCAATTTTGAGAATGTAATCAGAATACAATGTCTCCTCTACCGTCAACGTCATATCGTCGTACTCGTAAGACGCAATCAACGTGTCGGGTGTTTGAGCGTCGCTGTTCGGGTCAGAGAAACGACCGCCAACCGCATACGCCGTTTTCGGAAATTCTTTACCTATGAGCCAACGAGCGAGGTCAATTTGGTGAACGCCGTCGTTAAGTAAATCACCCGACGAAAAATCCCAAAGGTCATGCCATTTGCTGTTGAGAATCGTTGACGAATATGGTCGTTGCGAAACTGGTCCGAGCCACTTATCCCAATCAACACCGTCCGGCACTTGCTCGCCAGTCTGAATTTTGAACGGGCTTGTTTCACGTTTTTGATTGAAGACACGGCAAAGATGAATGTTACCAAGTTTACCTTCTTCAATATAATTTTTCGCGGCGAAGTTGTACGGCGCACTGCGGTTTTGCGTGCCGTGTTGAACTATTCGCTTGTACTTACGCGCGGCTTCGACCATCTTTTGTCCTTCCCAACCGGACTGCGACGCTGGCTTTTCGGTATAAACATCTTTACCCGCCTGACACGCCAATACAGTTGCTAACGCGTGCCAGTGGTCGGGCAACGCACAAACAACCGCGTCAACATTTTTGTCATCGAGAACCGTCCGCATATCCGCCGCATACTTCGCGTTTGCTTTACCCGCAGCGCGTTCGCCGCGGTCTTTGCGAGCGTCGCAACAGTAAACTATATTGACATCGTCGAACTCTTGAAAACCTTTCATTCGGGTATTATTCGGATAGTCGAACCCGTGTAACAAACCGCTGCCGCGTCCACCGATACCAATTGCCGCAATGTTTATTTTGTTGTTTGCGGACGTATCAGCGACAGACTTGCCGCTCAATATTGTAAGCCCTGTACCGAATCCAGCCGCAACCGCCATTCCGGATTGAACAAATTCACGCCGTTTCATAAATTACTCCTTGTTAAAGTTGGAAGTGAAAATCAAGACATTCGCAACGAACGTCCACCCTGATTTTACAGATTACGTTACGGGATACAAGTGGGGGGGGATTTTGGGCAGTGGGTGCATAAAAATTTGGCGGGGGTTATGGGTGTTTCCAAGCGTGTTTCCATTGGTTGGAATAGAGAGCGGCACACAGTACCGTCATCTTTTCCGCTTGTCACAACCGCCAACATGCCCCCGTCTGTTTCAACCGTCTTCCTACAAGGTTTTTGCACATCCCCTCCACAACACCGCTCCCAATCGCACGTCCCTCAAACAACCGTTCACGATAATTCAACCGTTCACGATTGTTGTTAAGATACGTCTGCAATGACTGTATCGCTTCTTTTTGTGCCTCATCGAAAATATCGTTGGAATGTAAACGCAACAACAACTCGCTCATACCAAAAAACC
>JAITST010000195.1 GCA_031287585.1 Planctomycetaceae bacterium
TTGTGGAATCAAAACCCAGTAGTTACGGTTTAATTGCGTACCTTCCGTTTGACGGCAGCACTGAAAACAAAGTTACCGAGTCCGACATCAAGCCGGAAAACAAAGGGGCAACGTTTGAACAAAACGGTGGAAAGAAAAATGGTTATCTTGTCGTAAGACCGTCGGAGAGTCCGCAATTCGTAACGCTTGGCATACCTGATTCATTGAAGAAAAAAGATTTGTCGGTTGCATTTTGGGTACGAATGCCGGAACCGCAAAAGGGCGATCCGGTCTTACTTGGCAATAAAAACTGGGAAGACGGAAAGAATGCGGGCGTGAGTTTGTTTGTTACACCGGAAAGTATGAACAAGGGTAACAATGTTTCTCTAAATGTCGCCGACGTTATGAAGCAGCGAATTGACGTTAAACAATTCAACGTTGCACCGAACGAATGGTGGTTTTGCGCGATGACGGTAAATCGTAGCGGAAACGCGGCGGTCTATGTTGGCAGCCCTGATGGAAAATTATTTTTCGGCAGCGAAAGTTTGATAGGTGAAGATTTAGGAAAACCGGGACCAACTCTCGAAGACATAACGTCAACGTTACCGTTAAACATCGGACAAGACGGAACCGGTACGTATAAAAACCAGTTAAATGCTGACATTGATGAATTACGAATTTGGGATAGGGCATTGACACGTGAAGAAGTGAAAGTATTATTTGCAGATGCTGCAACCCGCTCGGAATAATCGTAGTGTGATTTGTCACAACAACAACTAAACGATTAGCACAACAGTCGGGGCGGTTATATCCTGCCCCGACAACGACGTGTTCGTTTTGCAGAACGTTTCAAAATCACTTCACTTCTTTCACTTCACCCGGTACCTCCATCATTTCGCGAACATCTTCACGAATGTCTTCCGGTAGGTCGTCCAGACTAGATACTTCCCACAAGTTTTCCTGTTGGTTACCGTCTTTGTTTGTAAAACGTTTTACTCTGAATGTCGTTTTACCGTCTGTTCCGGTTGTTGTTGCAACTTCTAATCTGTCAACATTTCCATCGCTAACTTGTACCTTTGACGTGGCGGTTGTCATTGACGTTCCTTGCGGAGCGGGAAATATACCGCCATGTATAATTTTCGCGTTACCCTGCGCCTGTATTTGACGCATAAATTCCTGCATCTGACGCATCATCTCCTCCGAATTGTTGCCATCGAACTTGAAATGTAACTCCTGTTGTCCGGGCATCATTCCAAAGCCAAGCCCGTTACCCGGAGCACCGAGCAACGCATTTTGACGTAACGCTGCTGGTCGTTCGGACGCGGTGATTTCGATTTCTTGATTCTTACCGCCGCGAATGATTTCAACTTTTTGCGGTTTATCTTTTCCACTGCTGACTTGTTTGACGAGTTCGTTAAACGAATACAGTTCCTTTCCGCCATACTTGAGCAAAATATCACCGCGTTTGAGACCGGCTGTTTCTGCGGGACTTTGCGGTACAATTTTTTCAACAACAATCAATCCACCTTTCGCCTCGTCAACGCCGAACTGTCCCAATAGCGATTCCGGTACCGGCGCAACCGCCACACCTATCCAATAATCGTCAGTCACAACTGTTTCAGCAGCAACGCCCCTTTCGTCAGGCGTAGAAACCGTCGATTTACCATTTTCAGCAAACGTTGTATGATAACCAACAAAGGCAATCGTACCAACAAGCCCAACATAAACCAACGAACGAACACAAATTTTACGGAACATAAACATTCTCCTTATCTTATGGTTATTTAACATAAGTCGTAAAGACAAAACGCCAGCGTCACAACAACACCAGCACCCGACTGTGTGTACGTATCATTTCATAAAATGTTCGCATGATTTTGTAAAAATTACAAAATTTTTTGAAATGTTCACAATGACGTAGTGTTGAGTTACCAATACCGTAGGTGAATCCAACAGGATTTACCGGATTTTCAATATGTGACCATAAAAATCTGCCAATTAAGGCAAAATTATCTCATTTACGCTAGGTACGTCTTTACTAATCATTTCCATTATGGTATGCTTTCCCGTTTAGTTTACATTTGTAAACTCTTGTTTCCCCCTTTTAACACCGATGAAATGTCTAATACTGAAACGTCAAAACCTGTTCCATGGTATAAACTGTTAACCCGATATAACTGGTTCGTCTTCGTCGTCTGTTGCCTCGGCTGGGGCTTTGATACGTTCGATCAGCAGATTTTCAATCTTGTACGAAATCCCGCGCTTGCCGATTTAATGGGGCTTGACGCGACCGATGCCAAAGTCGTTGCGATGGGCGGTTACGCAACGGCATTGATGCTCATCGGTTGGGCGACCGGCGGAATTTTCTTCGGAATCATGGGCGATAAATTCGGTCGTGCCAAAGTCATGATCCTGACGATATTGGTCTACGCCACTTTCACCGGTTTAGGCGGTATGGCAACGAGTTGGTGGGATTTCCTTTTCTACCGGTTTTTGACCGGAATGGGCGTCGGCGGTCAATTTGCCGCCGGGGTAACATTGCTTGCAGAAACCATGCCGGATCGGGCAAGGGCAAATTCGCTCGGAATGCTTCAGATCGTTGCCGCTTTCTGTAATTTCAGTGCGGCAATTCTCACAATGTTTTTGACGTTTGTGGATCAACATTACAGCATTTTCGGCGGCTTTCCGGTTTGGCGGATTCTGTTCTTCATCGGATTTCTGCCCGCTTTGCTGGCGGTTGTTATCATGCGGCGATTGGAAGAACCGGAAAAATGGAAACAAGCCGTTACGGAAGGCGGCGTCAAAAAAGCTGGTTCGCTCAGCGAACTTTTCGGTAATCCGCGCTGGCGATACAATATTATTATCGGTATGCTCTTGGCAACCTGCGGCGTGATCGGGCTTTGGGGCATCGGATTTTTCAGCGTTGACTTGACCCGAACCGCATTTCGGAACAGTAAAAACCAAGAAGTCCGCAATGCCGGTGATGTCGAAAAAATCGATTTCGAATTCATCCGAATGCTCGCTGCTTCGCCGACTGAATTACTACCGATTGCCGTAGAAAAGAAAATTTCGCTGCAAAGTTTCATTGATGTTCAACCCAAAACGAATGATCCCGGTGCCGTTTTTCTTGCGATTTTGGAGAATCGAACTTCGCTTGCCGGTTTGAGTAAGGAAACAATCTTAGCGACATTGGATAAAGCGTCGCTGGACGGAAAGCGGAAGGCTCAAACGGACGAAGAACGCCGCCGCCGTGAAGAAATTCTTTCCGTTGCACCGGCGACAACTGATATCGCAACGTTCACCGGATTGTCCGATCAAATTTCAAAGCGGGCAAAAGAAATCGGCAGTTATGTCGGTTGGTGGGGAAGCATTACATCGCTGCTTTTCAATCTCGGCGCGATGTTCGGAACGTTGGCAATTACGATAGTTGCCGAACGCTTTGGACGGCGACCGGCGTTTACACTGTTCTTTGCCGCGTCGCTTGTGATGACTTGCGTCGTATTCCTCTTGATGGACACGCCGACGGAAGTTCTCTGGATGACGCCGATGCTCGGTTTTTGTGCGTTATCACTTTTCGGCGGTTACGCCATATATTTCCCGGAACTTTTCCCGACTCATTTACGAAGTACGGCAGTTTCGTTCTGTTACAATATCGGTCGTTTCATTGCGGCAACGGGACCAATGGGCTTGGGATTGCTCACCAGCTATGTCTTTTATGACGCCCCGGAGCCGATCCGTTATGCCGGCGTTGCGATGTCCGTAACGTTTATTTTCGGCATCATCATTACATGGCTCGGTCCCGAAACCAAAGGCAAACCGCTGCCGGAATAGTTGTGTTTTGCGGTAACGGAACGTGTCACGCACGGATTGTTCGAGCAGACGTGAATGTAATACTCAACTGATAACAAAACTTTTGTACATAAATTTTCAATGACGAATCATAAGTATTCCCGTATTCAGATGCCTGAACAGCCCGCTGATGTGCGGGTTCGTAATTTTTTTGAAGTTCCGCTTGGTTATACCGCTGATATGGCGATGGTTGAGGCGGAGCGTTGTTTGCAGTGTCGGAAGCCGGGTTGTGTTGACGGTTGTCCTGTCAATGTTGACATACCTACGTTTCTTGGTCAAGTTACCAAAGGCGATTTTGCGGCAGCGGCTCGTGTTGTTAAACGAACTAATGCGCTGCCTGCTGTTTGCGGACGGGTTTGTCCACAAGAGATGCAATGCGAATTGAAATGTATTCTTGGCAAAAAATCTGAACCGATTGCAATTGGACGCTGTGAACGTTTTGTTGCCGATTATGTTCGTGAGAACAAACTTACAGAACAACCAGCAAAGGCGACATCAAATGGAAAACGTGTTGCGGTTGTCGGCAGCGGACCATCTGGCTTGACGGTTGCGGGCGACCTCGTTTTACGTGGTTACGATGTCACGATATTCGAGGCGTTTCACAAAGCGGGCGGCGTGTTGGTTTACGGGATTCCAGAATTTCGGTTGCCGAAAGATATTGTTGAGACGGAGATTAACGGACTACGTGAACTCGGAGTGAAAATTGAGTTGAACTTTGTTGTCGGTAAAATGGCAACAATTGACGAGTTATTCAAACAGGACGGATACGATGCGCTATTCATTGGTGTTGGTGCGGGCTTGCCATCGTTTCAGGGAATTGAGGGCGAGGATTTGGGCGGTGTTTATTCGGCGAACGAATATCTTACGCGCGCGAACCTGATGAAAGCGTATCGTTTCCCTGAACACGATACACCGATTGCGCGCGGACGGCAAATAACGGTTATCGGCGGCGGCAATGTTGCGATGGATGCGGCACGGTCTGCGCTGCGTCTTGGTGCGGAGACGGTGAAAATTGTCTATCGACGCGGACGGAACGAATTGCCGGCGCGGGCGGAGGAAGTTCATCACGCGGAACAGGAAGGAGTTGAATTTCAGTTGTTGACGAATCCGGTTAAGTATATCAGCGGCGAAAACGGAATGGTACGCGGGATTTTGTGTGAACGGATGCAACTTGGCGAGCCAGACGCGAGTGGGCGGCAACGTCCGGTGCGGATTGAGGGTTCTGAGTTTGAATTGGAAACGGATTGTGTGATAATCGCGATTGGTGCGTTAGCCAATCCGTTGTTGACGAAAACGATTGACGGTTTAGGACTCAACAAACGTGGTTATATTGTTACGAACGAACAAGGTCGAACAACACACGAAAGAATATGGAGCGGCGGTGATATTGTTACCGGTGCGGCAACGGTAATTCTAGCGATGGGAGCGGGAAGAATCGCGGCAAATGATATTCACGAGTACTTGTCGGGAAATAATAAAGTGTGGTAGATTGCTTGAACCGTGAGAATAATAAAATGAGTGGTTAGTATATTTTACAGTGCAACAAAAAACTTCACTTCTTACCTTTCTCTGCGTCCTTTGATGTTACAAAATATCAGTGAACATTTTTACACAAAAAAACAGGCATCAGAGTTTTCACTCTGATACCTGTTGGCTCAGGAAATATGGAAGATTCGTTGAACATTCGTTCCGCGAATGGTGAAGGGAGAGCCTTCCCAGCAAGGCAATCGGGATGAAGTGTTTCCCGACTTTTCACCGTTCTCCCTTATGTACCAGGAATAAATCCTTCGTCCTGAGTTTCACCGCCACCGACCATCCATAGCCAAGTATTGGAAAATTTTGTAACAGATTCCTGTCACCTGCGTCGTGTATCGAATAATCGTGCTATCTGCGTTTAGTATGAAAAACGTCAATACACAAAAAACTATTATTTTCGCTACACAGAGTTACGTTAGTTATCGTTGCGTAATTTGTGACAATTGAAAAAAGTGTAGAGTTGTAAAGTTTAACGATTAGTAACATAGCGACAGCGATTCCTTTTCCGCTTCCACGTAACAATTATGACAGACAACATTGACACAAACAATCCATCTGACGGACTATCTTACGGTACGTTTCCAATAACGATTTTGTCTGACGGTAGTGTTGTTGTGTATGACCTTGCGGAATTGATTTTGCCTGTGTTACGTAAATTATTACAAGACGATTCTATTTTGCGAAAACAACTTTGTGTCGTTCATAAACCCAAACTTGTAACAGCGAAAAAAGTTTTAACTATGCAAATAGAAACGATAAAACGTTTGATGATAAGTTGTGAAATATGCGAAAGACGTTGCGGAGTTAATCGGTTAAACGGCGAACGCGGCTTCTGTGAATTGGGCGAAACACTGCGTGTTGGTGCTTATGCGAATCTGTACAACGAAGGTTGCGGTATGGGTAGTCCAGCGTTTTCTGTTTTCGCGGCGGGATGCTCGATGAGGTGTGATTATTGTTATAGAAATGAATTTCTACAAACGGAGCAGTTTGAAGTAATGCAGCCGGAAACGCTTGCGGTGTTACTAGACAAAGCCGCTGAAAATGGTTCAACATGTTGGCATTTTCTAGGCGGCAATCCCGACCAATCAATTTTACCCATATTGACCGCACTCAGTTTAACTAAGCAAACTTTACCAGTAGTATGGAATACAGCATTTACGATGACACCGCAAACGATACAGGTTTTGCGAGAAGTCGTAGATATTTGGGTTCCAGACATAAAGTTCGGTAACAACAATTGCGCAAAAAAAATAGCCAAATTCGATAACTATTGGAACATAGTAAAGCGAAACATAAAGTTAATACAAAACGAGAAACAAGTTTACGTAAGGATACCTAAATTACCTAAACACGAAACCTGCTGTCAAAAACTGATCAAAGAATTTCTGAAAAGTTGCAGTTTACAGTTTGTGGAAAATGAGGTAGTCACGATAGGGAAAGCAAGTCAACACAAACGATAAATCCAATATCAAAAAAATACTTAATCCAAAATTTCGGATACTAAAAAATGTTGATGTAGTGACGTTGTAAGGTATAGGCAACCATTCACGGACAAAGCAACACCTGCCGCAAAAGCACGAAGAAAAGATTCCCTTCGTGCCGTCGAGTCTTCGTGGTGAAAAATTATCCGTGAACGCTCACCGGTTTTTTCGTCCCGTTTATTTTTTCCCGCCATAACGTTCAACCTTGATGTCGAACGTTTTGGTTTTTCCGTCAACGGTGATTGTCAAACCGCTTGTGTCCGCGTTCGCGTATTTCGTCGCAATCAGCGGTGTTTCCTTGCGTCCTGTGATGACCGGTTCGCCATAAGCGTCCTTTGCCGTTCCCGTTTGGAGTTCTACTCGCACCGCTTGAATATAGACTTTGTACTCGCCCTTCGGTAAGCCGTTGCCCTCAGATTGGAATCCAAGTGTGTATTTACCGTCTTTGTCTATATCGCCGCGTGCTTGGTTGGTGCCGCTCACGAAGCCGATAGTCCCCTCCGTCAACGGTTCGCCGTTGTCCTCGAAGGTGACGCGTCCGCCCATTGGTACGTTACCGGAACAACCGATAAGCGAGAGAGAAACAAACAATGTAATGATAAGTAAGTGTTTCATTTGAATTTGAGTTGTTAAATTGTTTGCCGCCGCTCATTGGCGGCGGTCTGTAAAAGGGGTTTACCGTAACGTTACGGTAAAGACGCGGAATTGCCGTCGTTCACGATCGTCAACATCGTTACCAGACGCGGCAACGCCGTTATCGAAATCGACCGAACCGAACCATCGCCGACGAGGAAGTTCACAACGCCCGGATGACCGCTGCCTAACTGCTCCTTTCCTTCACGGTTCGGTGTACCGCCGGAAACAGGGCTGGTCGAGGAATTAGGGTCGGAAGGACTTCTCGCAAATAAACTGGCATCGTCACTGACAATACGTGCCATCAACGCTCCCGCGTGGTTATTGTAAGCAACGGTATAGGTACCGTCCCAGACCACTTGGGGCCACCCCGTATCATCACGATACTTATTGGGAATGTGTTTTTCGCCGAGACATAATTGATTACTTGAGCCATCCTGCCACCAACTGAAACTTTTAGAAAATGTCCAATCGGTGATGCGTTTTCCATGACCAATATTACCCGAGCTGCCACCGTCGTTCATTGTTAGAGTCGGTATCTTGAACGGACCGACAAATGTACTTTGTGCCCGTTGGTCGGTATTACCGTCATAGTAACAGTAGTACCGTTCCCAGTTTGAAGAAAAATTGTTCTTTGCAGTAAGAACGACGTAGTCCGTTTTTGCGCCAAGTTGGTCACCGTTACCCAGCGTATATGCAGCCGAACTACCGCGTGAAGTAGGGCAAGTGTACGCTGGAATCACCATTTTCGCTTTCAACGTATCGTTGATGCCGCCCGTGTTGTTACCGTTAGTCTTTGGAATGGTTGTGTCATCGCCCGACGCGGTTTTGCATTTACCGAACAAGTTTATTTCATCGCAAGCACTATAAACCGCTTGCGCTTCGATGAACGGAAACAGGAACATGTGAAATGACGGTCTATCTCCAAAGAGACAAATGGGCGGCAGACCGTTGTTGGTGTCGTGAAAACCGTGAACCGCTAACCCAATTTGCTTGAGGTTATTGGTACATTGCATCCTACGCGCCGCCTCACGGGCGGCTTGCACAGCGGGCAAGAGCAAAGCGATTAGAACGCCAATAATGGCGATAACAACTAGAAGTTCAACCAAAGTAAAAGCCG
>JAITST010000202.1 GCA_031287585.1 Planctomycetaceae bacterium
TAAAAATCCCACAATAAGTTTTACACACCCTCAAACTTACACCTCTTGATTTTTTGGGAGTGGCTGTTATACTCTTGTTCAGTTTTAGTGCGGTTTTGGTTGCCGCTTTTTTCCCTTGATTTCTACAAAACTACTTAATACTACTATGAAACATTATCTATCTTTTTGTACGTTGTTTGTTATGGTTACTTGTTGTTTGCCGTTCGCTTTCGGGCAGGAGGATTTGCCGGAATGGTTGAATCCTAAAATTACCAGCATCAACAAATTACCGCCCCGTTCTTCCGTTGTGGTACCGTTTTATAATGGTAACGAGCGGGATTGTGTTATACTTAATGGCGAGTGGAAATTTTCTCTCGTTTCCAAACCGTCAGACCGGATTGTTGACTTTGCCAAGACCGACTACGACGACTCAAAGTGGCTCAATCTGCCGGTTCCCTCTAACTGGCAAATGCCGATGTTCACTGGTAATCTCAAATCGCACGCTCCCAAAAATCTTGGCGGAGTTGTCAATGATTATCCAATTTACGTGAATATCCCATACCCATGGCAACGTACTAACGGCAAATGGACACCGCCTGTTATCCCCGCCGACTATAATCCTGTCGGTATGTATCGCCGCGACTTTTCGTTACCGAAATCATACGATGGTCACGACATCATTCTCCACTTCGCGGGCGTTGAATCCTGTTTCTACGTTTGGGTCAACGGCGAGAAAGTCGGTATGAACAAAGACAGCCGCACCGCTGCCGAGTTCGACATCACAAAGTTTGTCAAAGCGGGTAAGAATAAAATCGCTGTCGAAGTGTTTCGTTGGTCTGACGGTTCGTGGCTCGAATGTCAGGACTTCTGGCGTTTGAGCGGTATATTCCGTGATGTGTTTGTTTACTCGTTAGCGAAAAACCGTATCGACGATGTCAAAGTCATAACCGACCTCGACGACAAATACGAATCGGCAACACTTAACGTTACAGTCACACGAACACCCGAAACGCCTGTCCACGCCGACCTTGTCATCGACGATAAACGTACACCGCTCCGTTCTGACCGTTCGCTCGGCACTACCGGTAACTTTATGCTCAAACTTCCAAACCCAAAACTATGGTCTGCCGAAACACCGAACCTCTACACGCTCGAACTGACAGCCGGCAAACAGAAAATCGCGTTTCCAATTGGTTTCCGCACTTCCGAAATCAAGAACGCGCAGTTGCTCGTCAACGGCAAACCGATTCTGATAAAAGGTACGAATCGCCACGAACATTGTGAAGTAACCGGACATTACGTTACGGTTGATTTAATGTTACGTGACATTAAACTAATGAAAGAACACAACATCAACGCTGTCCGAACGTCGCACTATCCGAACGACCCGCGTTGGTATTTTCTCTGCGATAAGTACGGAATTTATCTTATCGACGAAGCAAACATCGAATCTCACGGAATGGGTTACGGTGCGGAATCGCTCGCAAAAAATCCATTGTTCGATAAGCCGCATCTTGACCGCACTATTCGTATGTATGAACGCGATAAGAATCATCCGTCGGTTATCATTTGGTCGCTAGGTAATGAAGCGGGTAACGGCGAAAATTTTATGGCGACTTATGATTGGCTCAAAGCACACGACAAAACACGTCCGGTTCATTACGAACGCGCAGGTCACGACCGTAATACCGACATAATTTGCCCGATGTACGCGAGTGCGAAGAGTATTGAGAATTACGCGAAGAGTGACGGTAATCGTCCGCTTATTCTGTGTGAGTATGCTCACGCGATGGGTAACAGTACCGGTAACTTGCAGGATTATTGGGACGTTATTGAATCGTATCCGAAACTGCAAGGCGGTTTTATATGGGACTGGGTTGACCAAGGTTTGCTAACAGATACGCCGTCGAAGCGGCAGGTTGAAAAACCGACATTCGCGACGGTGAGCGGTACGGTCAATGAAATTGCTGGTAAGAAAGCGTTGACTGGTTACGCGGTTGTACCGAAGCCGGAAACGATTGACGTTGGCAAACGTAAAGTCAAACTCGAAGCGGTCGTTTATCCGCTCGGCGGGAAGGAAGCACCGTTCATCGGTAAAGGCGATACGCAGTTTGGTTTGAAACAGAAAGACCAAGACAAAATTCAATTTTACATTCACAACGAAAACGGTTGGATTGACATTACCGTACCGAATCCAGAGAATTGGTTTAACAACTGGCATACGATAACCGGCGTGTATGATGGTGAGAAACTTGCGTTGTCAGTTGACGGCAAAGAACTCGCGTCAAAACCGTATAGCGGCGGAATCAGTAACGCGCCGGAGCCAGTTGAAATCGGACGAAACGGGCATCACACTTCACGTGTTGTCAATGCTTATATCGCGTCGGCGAAAATTGTTCTCGACGACGAAGCGGTTGTCGATGTTGACTTTGCAAACGCGACGGAACACGACAGCGGCAAGGGCTTATACTACGCATTCGGCGGCGACTTCGGACCAGCGGGCGTTCCGAGCGACCAAAATTTTTGTATGAACGGTCTCGTTGGTGCTGACCGTTCGCTGCATCCGGCGATGCGTGAAGTGAAGAAAGTTTACCAACACATCAAGATAGCAATGACAGACGACGGCAAGTTGCGGATTACGAACGGACAATTCTTCAAGGACTTGTCCGATTACACGGCGACTATCCAATTGCTTGTCGGCGGTAAAGTTATTCGCGAGTTGCCGGTGACTGGTTTTGAAAACGTGAAACCGCAGGAGTCGATTGATATTGCATTGCCGCTGGCTGTTCCGATGATTGCGGGTGAACGGTTTTACAACGTTTTCTTCCGTCTAAAAGACGCGGCACCGCTTTTGCCGAAGGGACATACTGTTGCGTATGAACAGTTTTATCTCGGCGGTGAAAAGATTCCGACAGGTTTTGGCGGTGCGAAAACACCGATTGATAAAGTTGTGAAAACGATGCCAACGCCGGACTTCTGGCGTGCGCCAACCGACAACGACCGCGGCAATAATATGCGGGGACGGTTAGGTCTATGGAAGAATTTTGACGGCGCGAAAGTCGAAACGGAAACGTTGGAAAACGGTGACATTATTGTTACGCTCAAAGTCAAACGACCAGCAAACTCGCCGGAGATTCCGCGTGTCGGAACGAGGTTGGTACTGAACAGCGATTACGATCAGGTTGAGTACTACGGACGAGGACCGGATGAAAATTACATTGACCGCAAAACGGGGGCATTGGTAGGACGTTATACGACGAGTGTTGATGAAATGTTTGTAAACTATTCGGAGCCGGGTGAGTATGGTAATCGTACAGACGTGCGGTGGGTGAAGTTTACGAATAAATCGGGTGAGGGAGTGATGTTCGCTGCGTTGCCTAGCGAGGACGATATGAAGAAGAGCAGTCGCGGTGACCGTTATAAACCAGATGCCGGAACAATAGCGTTCAGTGCAAGCCGTTATGACCGTAAAGAACTGGAAACGAAAGACCATCCGTACAAGATGGATAAGTCGGATGTAATTTACGTTAACATTGACCTGCTGCAACAAGGAGTAGGCGGAGACGATAGTTGGGGGGCACAACCGCTCGAAAAGTATAAACTAAAAGAACAAGAGTACACCCTGCGATACGTAATCCGTACAATATACGCAACGGACGACGGTACAACATCAGGGTCAACACGCGGAAATAGTCTGCAAAGACCGAGACTGAAACGCGGAAGATAATCGCGGTTGACGTATTATGGGCTAAATTGTGATTATATTGTAACCGCGCAACATCATTAAGTCCACGCTATTTGGATGGATGTTGATGGAAATAATTTTAGTACAAACTGTTACTACGAATCGTTGCCCCGAATGGGGTGACGATTTGTGTTAGTTTTGCGGTACGTCGCCCCAAAATTAACACAATTAAATGTCATTTGCGAGTCTGTTATCCTATTCCCGTGATATGTCTCTGCTTATCCGTGACATTTGATACCAATTCTACCAATTATTATCAACCGCGTTTGCATTACTTGTCAATATATGACGTTTGCCTCGTTATTGCAAATTGGCACACACCTTGCGATATTGTGCCATTAGTAGGTTGCCTCTGAAACTTCACTTTTTCATAGCAAGCAAAAGTCAACTGTATTTTGTCAAACTTATTAAAACCAATAACAAACTTCACTATGTCCACAAACTTTATATCGCGTTTTTTGTATGTTGTTTTCGTCGCTGTTTACTTGACGGTATTGTTACACGCAGCGGACAGATCGAAGTCACCGCTTAACATTCTTCTAATCACTGCCGACGATATGAATTACGACGCTCTCGGCGTGACTGGTTGCAAAATCGCAAACATTACACCGAATCTCGACTCACTCGCGAGTCAGGGGATTTTATTCAAACGTGCTTTTGTAACAGCGTCGGTTTGTCAGACTAGCCGCGAGGTTCTGATGACTGGTCGTTATCCGCACAACAACGGCGGTGTTGGTTTTATTCCAATCAACGACGACGTGCCGACTCTTCAGGAATCGCTTGATAAGGCAGGTTATTTTAAGGGCATTTTTGCAAAGGTCGCTCATCTCGCACCAATCGAAAAGTTTCACTGGAACGTTATTGTTGAACCTGCGAAACTTATTTCAGGACGTGACCCCGAAAAGTTTTATTCGTGCAGTACCGACTTTTTCGCACAAGCAAAAGCCGCCGGAAAACCGTTTTTCCTGATGGCAAACTCGCAAGACCCGCATCGTCCGTTTGCCGGAAGTGATGCCGAAAATAACGCCCGCCGCGCTAATCAAAAGTTCCCGTCTGTATCCAGAACTATTCAACCGAGTGAGGTTGAAATACCGGGATTTCTGCCCGATTTGCCAAACATTCGCAAGGAAGTTGCGGAATACTATACGTCGGTACATCGTTGCGACGAAACGGTTGGTAAGATTTTGCAGGCACTCAAAGAGTCCGGTTTGGAAGACAACACGTTGGTTATGTTTCTGAGCGATAACGGTATGTCGTTTCCGTTTTCAAAGACAAACGTTTATCGTTCAAGTCATCAAACTCCCTGGATTGTTCGTTATCCCAACGTGACGAAAGCAGGACAAGTTGACGAAACACATTTCATTTCAGGTATTGACTTTATGCCGACGATTCTCGAAGCTGCCGGATTACCGACAGTCGAGAAGATGGACGGTAATTCATTTTTACCGCTGCTGAAAGGCGAAAAGCAACCTTCAAGAAACTACGTCTATACAACATTCTACCAGACATCCGGCAAGATGGATTTTCCGATGCGGGCAATTCGCACCGAACAATACGGATACTTGTTCAGCCCTTGGTCTGACGGCGAACTTATTTTTAAGAACGAATCGCAAAGCGGTTTGACATTCAACGCAATGCAAAAAGCCGCATCTGATGACAAGTATATCGCAGATCGCGTCGAACTTTTTCTGAAACGTGTCAATGATGAGTTATACGATTACAAAAACGACCCGAGTGCGTTAAATAATCTAGTGAACGACGAGAGGTTAAAAGAAGAGCGGGACAAACTTCGTCAACTGATGTTGAAAGTAATGAGAGAGGCAAACGACCCACTGGTTAAGTCGTTAGAGTCATTCATAGAAACCGGTACACCAGACAACACCGGAATAAACATAGGACAAGCCCAAAGAACTGACAGGCAAAACCAAAGACGTAGCAATAGGCAAAATGACGTAAATGAGTGAGAGTTTGCAAAATCTATTACGTGTTGTGCGTAGAGACTAATGAACGCTAGCGAGTGGTTTGGAGATAAATTTTAGAACGTAGATAGCGATACTTCGCGTCTGTGGAGTATGACACCAACACATAGACACAAAGCATTGTGTCTCTACGAAAATACATAATGTTTTAACAAGATATCTGTGTCCCATTCTGCATCTTGAAAAACCGTTAAACCATCGCTTCGTGATTCGCGAGTACAAATCACGTCTTATTTTCCTTCTCTTTACGTTCACCTGCATTTTCCAAATTTTGGTCGTGTGCGGAATTTATGGGTGAATGTCGTGAAATACCAAAATTTTAGCGGTATTGACCATCACATCAATAATTATGGGACACGCCCCAATTTTTCATCCGGCGAGAACGTATATTTTTAGTACATCGGTAACATTGGCAAATCCGTGAACGATTCTTTGAAACGAACTTGACTGCGTCTCGGGTTTGCGATAGAATACTCTGTTGACAATCCATTGTCGGAAGTGGGGGGAGGTGAAGGTTTTTTGTTTGTATTACATCTTACACCAAACACCTACTTTTTTGCAAGAGCAAAATTTGGAAAGTGCAGTTTGAACTCAACTATGAAAATTATAACACATTGTTTCCCGCAAGTTTTTTTATTCATCATTTTATTCTCATTTTGTAATGTGACAACATCAGAAGAAATTACTCCGTCTATGCAAAAAAAAGTCGAAATGGCTTTGCATGGTATTGATGATTCACTTATACGAATAAATTCAGGTATCTGTCGCATCGTTGGACATACTACTGACACGGCAAGGAATAAAAAAGATGAAAATATTTTTATCGCATTTGACTATTCTAAAAAGTTTTACAGGTGTGACAATGAAATAGTTCGCTCATTACTTACGTATGAATATTACTATGAAATATGGATGCCAGATATCCACAATTCATCTGCGGTACGTTGTTTACCTACAGAAAGGCAAATTGCTCCGATGTTGAATATGGTGGATGTTCAGTCAATTCCCTTCTATACTCCCATCGGAATTCACCTGCAATACGACTACCAAGAGAAACATCGAAAAAGACTTTTTCTCCACAAGTTACTTTATGCAGAGGATTTGCCCAATAACATACTTCACATAAAATTCGAAATGAATCGTGACCCTGGATATCAATCTGTGCAAGCAGAGTATTGGCTTTCAAAAAAATATGATTATCTTCCTGTACATATTGAATATAGTTTTGGTTGTCAATGTGACATTTCATGGAAAAATATCAACCACACATGGGTTCCTGAAACCTATTCTCAAAAATCAGAACGTGGGTATGGGGTCGAATGGAAAATTGATTGGGAATCAGTAAACGAGCCAGTTCCGCATAAATACTTTGACGTGACCTTGCTTACCGATAAAGAACTTCCACTTTACACGACAGAATCTGGATCGTTGGTGGAGATTGGAAAATTTGGACCAAAACCAGCCCCGCCGCCCCCTTTACATCCGCGTGTGAATTGGGTAGGGCGGTTCTTAATGATAGCAGGAATCATTATGATAATTACCAGTCTAATCAAAAAAATCTACGATTGGCGAGCAAGGCGGAGCAAATGAATCGTTGTTGTTTTGTTAATGTCATCATTTTGACTTACTCAAACTGTAAATGGCATATTGACGTAGTTTGTGTATTTTATCATATTTGCCTTGAAATTGGGGCATTATACAAATTGTCACTCTGATTTTGATCCGTACAAATGGATAAAATCCACCCACCTCTCAACTACCGTGATACATTGAAATACAACACGTTACATCACTTACTTGTCAATCGATTGGCAGTTTAACCCTTGTTCGTACAATTCACTCCAACTGGGCATACGATTATTATTTTGGTAAAACACCGTACAAATACGCGGCGACTGCCACGATAAATTTTTCTCTTGCAACCTAGTCATAGAATCAATGTCATTTTCAGTACGAAAAATGTGAAGTTGTATTGTATCACTAATTATTGAGTTATCAAACCCCCAGCATTCAGACGAACATAAATCAAGATTGATATCAGTAAAACTTACTGACGGTTTGTATGTCAAAATCAAATTCCAAAAAACGGGTGTATCAACAAAATAATCAGCAGCGTAGAAAAAATCAACACTATCTATTAGAGGTTTTTCAGCGTTTGAGAAATAATCTTTCATTCGTGTAAATACCTCAACGGACGCGGCTTCCCCGCGAGTGAAATATGCCATCGTTACCGCTTTGTATAAATCATTTTTGTCACTTATACACGAATACTTGTCTATCAACCAGTCGGGCTGGAACGCTGCCAACTTACTATACGCCTGAATAATCTGACTATTTTGTAATTGTCCGGTTATAGTTGGTTTATATTCGTCGTCACAGTATTCATAATACATTTGATAGTATTTTTGCGCATTCGCAATATCGCCAATCATTTCATAAGTATAGGCGATATCGTGGAGAACGTCTTTGTCATCTTCATCTATCATAAATGAATAATTTTTCATATACCAATGATTGGCTACTTCATATCCATTCAAAAGAAATGATATGTCCCCTAACATACCATAAGTGTTACACAAAACCCACCGTTGCCAATCATCGTAATGTAAATTCAAATTTTCGATAGTGATTGTCGGAAAATAAAGATTCTCATAGAACCATTTATAACCACGTGTCAGAATTGCCGCGTTTTCAGTATAGATGCTTGATTCTAAAAGTCTAAATATATTGTTGTAAGTCATAGTTTTTATAGAAGTGGTCAACCATCCTGAAAACCCCCGTTTCGTATTGTGATTTTTTGAACAGTACGTAACTACGAAATACTGTTCAAAAAGTTTCTTAACAGGCGTTTACCTATAATTGTCATTATTGATTCGGGATGGAATTGGATTCCTTCCATTGGGTATTCTTTATGACGGATTCCCATAATTTCGTTGTCGTCTTCGGACTCGGCTGTTATGATTAGTTCCTTCGGCAACATTTCGCGATTGGCTACCAACGAATGGTAACGCATCGCTTCAAACGTTCCTTCTACACCTTGAAACACACCTTTGCCGTCACACTTTATTCTTGACGTTTTGCCGTGCATTATTTTTTCCGCACGTACAATCTCGCCGCCGAGTGCGTGTACTATCGACTGATGACCTAGACAAACGCCTAGTATAGGAATCCGGCTGCCAAACGTTTTTATTACGTCGAGCGATATGCCGGCACCAGTCGGGGTACCCGCTCCGGGTGAGATTACGATTCCCGACGGCGACAGCGATTCGATTGTGTTCAAATCAATTTTGTTGTTACGGTGAACCAAAACTTCAGCACCAAGCATACGAAAATGTTGCACCAGATTATAGGTGAACGAATCGTAGTTATCTATCATTAGTATCATTTGTTTTCTCCTGTTGGAAATAAAATTAACATCATCGGATGAAGCCGACGGCGATATGCCATCACTCCAATTCCCCGCCGCTCAATACTTTCAACGCTCTCGAAATTCCCATCGCTTTGTTCACCGTTTCAACACGTTCCGACTCCGGGTTTGAATCATAGACTATTCCTGCACCCGCTTGTGCTGTTAGTCTGCCGTCGCGGATTCTGGCTGTTCTGATGATGATTGCGAAGTCTATGTTTCCGTTGAACGAGATGTAGCCCGCCGCGCCGCCGTAAGCACCACGCGGCGTTTGTTCTTGCTCCGCGATTATCTGCATCGCCCGTACCTTCGGTGCACCGCTCAACGTCCCCGCCGGAAACGCCGCCTCGAACAAGTCGAATCCGTCAAGCCCGTCTTCCATCTCCGCCGTTACGTTCGATACCAAGTGCATCACGTTTGAATACCGTTCGATAAACATCAAGTCTGTCACTTGAACTGTTCCCGTTTTCGCAACACGTCCCAAGTCGTTCCGTCCCAAGTCAACCAGCATCAGATGTTCCGCCTTCTCCTTCGGGTCACGCAACATTTCATCTGCCATCTCGCGGTCTTGTTGTTCAGTCGTACCGCGTTTCCGTGTACCCGCAATTGGTCGTAACGTCGCCGTTCGTCCTTCAAGACGTATCATTGTTTCCGGTGACGAACCAACAAGCACATCACCGCCGAGCCGCATAAAAAACATATACGGTGCGGGATTCGTGAACCGTAACGCACGGTATAATGAAACCGCGTCGAGCGGCTTCTCCGCGACGAATGGTTGTGACAGTACACACTGAATTATGTCGCCGCATTTGATATGGTCGCGGACGATTTCGACTTTCTTTCGGTACTCCTGCTCCGGCATCACCGACATTAACGACAAGTCTTCAACCTTCTGCGGCTGCGGTGTCGCGAGCGGTTCCGCCAATTCGCTGACTATTCGGTCTATCTCGCTAATCGCGTCCTTGTATATCGTTTTCAGTGCGTCGGGCGTATGTTCGTTTTTTGGAAATGTCAGCACGCAAATTGTTAGCAATTGTTTGACGTTATCGAGTACAAGAAGTGTTCGCGGAATGACGAATCTCGCGAACGGCTCGCCGTCTAACTTGTGCGGAATGTTTTCAAAAAAAGTTACAATTTCATATTCGAAATAGCCGACTAACCCGCCGAAAAAACGCGGACTGTCGAGCCGTTGCGGTAAACGGAATCGCAGTGTCAACTCGCGCAACACTTTGAGCGGTACACCGTAATGCGGAATGTTTTCCTCCGACACGGCGTTACCTGACATATCGTATTCGACGACGCGGACGGTATCGGAGAGGACTTCGATGTATGCGTGCGTGTCAATTCCGAGAAACGAATAACGTCCCCACTTCTCGCCGCCTTCGACGCTTTCGAGCAGGAAAACGCCGTCGCGTTCTTTGTAAAACCGTTGCAATAACGAGACCGGAGTATGCTGATCTGCAAGTATTTTTCGCGTTACCGGAACAACGTCAGCACGACGGCAATCGTCGAGAAATTGTGTTACGTTTGGTTGTTGAGTGGTCATTATGATTGTGATGTATTGGTAATTAAATAACGGTAACAAAAAAAGCCGACCAGTAAGGACGGCTTTTCGTTCAAACGAATCAGAAGCCGTGAACAATCGCTCACGGCTCTCCGGTATAATCTATTGATAACACGGCACCGGCCCAAGCGACTCAGCCAAAAGCCCAGCCCGCCAACCAAAGCCGCGTGAGAATAAAATAACGTTATACATACGAACAGACAAAGTCTGAAAGGGTGAAAGTAAACAAATCCTACAAACCGCCCGACTACTCAAGCGACAGTAACATTTTATAATAGAGTTGGAATTTGTCAATGGGGGCGGCGGTGTGAATAATTGTTATGGGTGTGTAAACTTTAGTGGGGGATTTTGTTTTTAACTAAATGGCACAAAAAATGCTATGTCCGAGTAACATAACAAAATAATGCCCTAAATCCTTGTTAACTTATTTTGATGCAATGGTAGCGAGCAAATTTAACGCCAAATGGATCCCCCACTAAGTTTTACACACCC
>JAITST010000203.1 GCA_031287585.1 Planctomycetaceae bacterium
GTATCGAGTTCGGAGAGAAGGGCTTGAAATTTTTCGTGAAGCAGGGCTTCGGTTGCTGAACGGGAGGTGATAGTAAACATGTGACTTCCTTGTCTGTAAAAGGGGAACGGAGAGAAAAAAGACATTATACCAATCCCCCACTAAAGTTTACACACCCGCCCAGCGAGGCATCAAAAATCCGCTCTTGAAATTTTCTCCGTTATTTATTAGAATAACTCCTGTTTTCTGTTTGGAATTTTGTTTTTTTTGTTATAACGTTTTTTCCTAACTCTTTTTCTTAACAATAGCGAGTTAAACTATGTGTGGAATAGTGGGTATATTTGAATTCAAAGAATCTATTGAACTTTTACGGCAGCAGGCACTTGTTATGTCGCGGCGGATTCGGCATCGCGGACCTGATTGGTCTGGGATTTACTCCGGCGGAAAGGCGATTCTCGCCCACGAACGGTTATCAATTGTTGACCCCGAATCGGGTAAACAACCGCTTTATTCATCTGATGGTAAAGTCGTATTGGCAGTGAATGGCGAAATTTACAACCATCAAATCATCCGTGAACGTCAAGCAAAATCGTATCAGTTCAAAACAAAATCTGACTGCGAAGTTATCCTGTCGTTGTATCAGGAAATGGGGGTAAAGTGCGTTGAGGAACTCAGCGGCATTTTCGCGTTCGCGTTATATGACGAGACAAACGATGCGTATCTAATCGCCCGCGACCACATCGGAATCATCCCGCTTTATATGGGTTGGGACAAGGCAGGAACATTTTATGTCGCGTCCGAACTGAAGGCACTCGAAGGTTACTGTGTTAAGATTGAACAGTTTCCGCCGGGGCATTATTGGTACAGTAAAGATGGCAAGTTGACGCAATGGTATAAACGCGAGTGGCGCGAATTCAAGAACGTTGAAAATAACGACGCGTCAATTGAGGAACTACGTGAGGCACTTGAAGCGGCGGTCAAACGTCAACTGATGACAGATGTTCCGTATGGGGTATTGCTGTCAGGCGGGTTGGACTCGTCGATTGTGTCAGCAGTTGCGAAGAAGTTTGCGTCGAGTCGTGTTGAGTCGGGGGGCTTACAAGTTGCGTGGTGGCCTCGTTTGCACTCGTTCGCGGTTGGTCTAGAAGGTTCGCCTGATTTGGCAGCATCGCGGCGTGTCTCGGATTACATTGGGACAGTTCATCACGAGATTCATTTTACGATTCAGGAAGGTTTGGATGCGTTACGTGACGTTATCTACCACATTGAAACTTACGATGTAACAACGGTTCGGGCTTCGACACCTATGTATTTGTTAGCACGTGTGATTAAGTCAATGGGAATCAAGATGGTTTTGTCGGGCGAAGGCGCGGACGAAATTTTCGGCGGCTACTTGTATTTTCACAAAGCACCAAACGCACAAGCGTTGCACGAGGAGACGGTTCGTAAGTTGGACAAATTGTACTTATACGATTGTTTACGGGCGAATAAATCGCTTGCGGCGTGGGGAGTTGAGGGGCGCGTCCCGTTTCTTGATAAGGAGTTTATGGACATTGCGATGCGGTTGAATCCTGACTGCAAGTTAAGCGGTTTGAAGAAGCGAATGGAAAAATGGTTTTTGCGAAAGGCGTTTGAGGATTACTTGCCAGAGAGTGTGGCGTGGCGACAGAAGGAACAGTTTTCGGACGGTGTTGGTTACAGTTGGATTGATACGTTACGCGAGGTTGCGGCGGCGAAAGTATCAGACGAACAGTTTGCAAAAGCGGCAGAGCGTTTCCCAATCAATCCGCCAATGAATAAGGAAGAGTATCATTATCGCACGATATTCGAAGAAGTATTCCCATCACAAACCGCCGCTACAACGGTTCCGTCGGTGCCGTCGGTAGCATGCAGTACGCCGATTGCAATTGAGTGGGATGCCGCATTCAAAAATATGATAGACCCGTCAGGTAGAGCCGTGAAGGCGGTACATAACGATAGTTATTGAAGTAAATGGAAACGTACCTCGCCAGTTGAAACCACTGGCAGTATAGCGATTATATTGCCAGCGGATTAATCTGAAATGTTGCGTCCACTGTTATCACATCTCAATCCCAACCGGACAATGGTCACTGCCGGTTATTTGTGGAAAAATTCCCGCGTTTTTTACCTGTGTCATCAGACGATTCGACACTAAAAAATAATCAATGCGCCAGCCGACATTTCGTTCACGAGACCTTGCGAAATTGCTCCACCACGTATATGCTTCGCGTTTGTCGGGGTACAGTTTGCGGAACGTGTCGGTGAGACCTGCATCCAGTAACTCAGTCATCTTGTTGCGTTCTTCGTCAGTGAAGCCAGCACTGTGACGGTTTGCTTTTGGATTAGTCAAGTCGATTTCGTTGTGGGCAACATTCAAGTCACCGCAGATTACTACCGGTTTCGTTTTATCGAGTTTTACGATGTAATCACGAAAGGCATCCTGCCACTTCAAACGGTGTTCGAGGCGTTGCAGTTCAGGTTGCGAGTTGGGAGTGTAAACGTTGACAAGTTTGAACGCCGCAAACTCAAGCATAATAACACGTCCTTCTGTTACCGGCTTGTTACCAAAATAAACGTCAACAAAATCGGGAATATCGTATTGGATGTCAATCGGTTCGTGACGGCAAAAAACCGCTGTCCCCGAATAACCCTTTTTCGCCGCACTATTCCAGTACTCACGATAACCAGCAAGTTCAAACTCCGCCTGCCCGCGTTGCATTTTAGTTTCCTGAACACAAATCACGTCCGCGTTAAGAGAGTTCATATTATCAATAAACCCTTTCTTAATACAAGCACGTAAACCATTAACGTTCCATGATATTAGTTTCATAATGGACTACAATGTTAAAAATTCATAAACAAACAATTAAAATATCGCTACCTATTAACAATCCCCTGATACCAACAGATAATACATGAGTTACTCGTCCCTGTCAATCGGCACAAAAATTTGTTTATCACGTTGTAACTGATAGCAATTATTAACACAATAGATTTAACTTACGTAATTGGCGTTGTTTTTCTATATCTTCTATCTTTACTCGCTAAAACCGTTTTTCTCGGAAAATTTTGCCTATTCGGCAGAACACTCAAAGATAACTAATTCAGTAGAAAAGGTTTTGCCGATAGGAACGAACGAGTAGAAATGTTTTCCACTTAAAATGTGAAATTATGTTATTGTTAGTCAAATGGTATGTTTGGCTACTTCATTTGTTACGTTGTAACTTTGTTATTGCGGGAAGAGAGATTATGTCATATAAAACATTCTCATTGTTCCTTATTGGATTTGTATTGATGATTGGTTTTGCTGTTGGTGTTACCGCCGAACAGCCGAAGCCGCTTCGCGTTACGCGAGTTTCTGCCGAGTATGCTGTTACAGTTTTGGGGCAGGAAGCATCTAAACCGGGTTTCCTAGACCGTATGAAGTCAGGTTGGCGAAATCTTATTGGTGAAAATGAACAACCTGTTTCAACAAACGGTGCTGCAATCAACTCCCAAAACAATGGCAATTCCGTTGCGCCAACGAATCCGAGTCAGAATGTCGTTCCAGTACGTCCGCCGCGTCCGGCTACCGTTGAAGAACAACAGCGAAACGGTATCGGTGATGATGATAAACCGGCAACCGTAACCAACGATGTCGGTAGAGTTATCAAACCAACTCATCAGCATACAACAACAGGTAACAGTAGTAATAGTGCTAACGGTAATAGACAAACACCGTCTCGTACTACGCAGCGTGAAACGTCTGGAACAACCGATAACGTCGCCGCCGAGAACAAAGACTCGGTCTATATTCGTATGCAACAAATACGTGAAAGCGGTAGTCGTTTCTCAACTCCAGCGCGCGGTAGCGACTATGATGAACAAATTCCCCAACGAAGCACGGCTCGTTCCAATGACCGTAACGTGTACGGTGACGACCTTACGACTTCTCATTTCCGTCTACGTCCAGCGACAGACAACGATTCGTATGATTCGCGTTCGCGCGGCAGTTCCCGTCCAATATTCGACGATATTGTATCAGAACCGATTGCTAATCATGTAATACGTGAGAGTGAACCATTTCCTCGCGTCAATACTGGTAACAATGACGACGGTAACAACGGCGGCATGCTTGCGTCGATACCGAACAATTCGCAGTTGCCGCAACGAAATTCACAACCAAGTCAGCCAGCAATTCAGGGTGGGGTTCGACCGAACGCAATAGAGATTTTTAATGCCGATTCACAATTCACTAACACGAATAGGAGAACGACAAATTCCTCAAACGCGTCTGCGGTGACATCGTCAACTACTACCATCGCTACAAACCAAACGCCAAGAGCGAGTACGCTTACAGTCACAGAACGCGAACCGGAGAAGTCGGTTATTGTTAGTCCGTTACTTGAAGTCGAAACAACACGTCCGCAACGTGTTATTGTCGGTCAGGAATCGTCGTACAATATCCGCCTGATCAATCGTAGTAGTGCATCGGCGGAGCAAGTTGTGTTACAAGTTGAATTGCCGGAGTGGATTGAGATTCAACCGCCTGAGGTGAGTGTTGGAACGACGAATGTTTCGCAACTTTCGAGCGAGAACAGTGCAAAGATGTTTACGTGGCGAATTGACAAAATCAATGCAAACGCAGAAGAACAACTTGTATTGCACCTTATTCCGACTGAGCGGAAGTCGTTCAACTTGAAACTGCATTACGACTTCAAACGTCCGACAACTATTGCGCCGATTGAGGTTCAAGAGCCGACTATCGAAATGGCAATTGACGGACCAACCGAGTTAATGTGGGGAACGCAACAACTTTATCAGTTGAAAGTTCGTAACACCGGTAACGGCGACGCGGAGAAGGTGAAGTTGGTTCTTGTATCAGGTACTGCCGAGAACAGTAGCGGCGGGATGGAGTATGTTATAGAACGGCTCGCTGCTGGCGCGGAGGAGGTTGTGAAGATAAATGCCGATGCGTTACAAGAAAACTTTCTAGACATCAGTGTAGTCGCGACAGGTCCGTACGACTTACAGGCGAAGGCATCGCGGCGTATTAACATTTTACGTCCGAAACTTGTTGCGTCACTTGAAGCACCTGATATGTTGTTTGTTGGTAATCGTGCGGAATATACGCTTCGTGTTCGCAATGTTGGTAATGCGCCAGCGGAGAAGGTTGAAGTACGCGCGGATATTCCGCTCAGTGCGAAGTATCTGTCGAACAATGCTGGCGGGCGGGCGACACCGCAAAACGCCGTAATTTGGAACACGGACACGATTGCGATTGGCGGAGAGTTTGTCGCGAAGTTTATATGCGAGATGAAACGTCAGGGAACGACGAAGGTTGAAGTTTTTGCCGAAGAGAAAACCAGATTAAAAATTGCGTGCAGCGGTGAAACGCAGGTAGATTCGGTTGCGGATTTGAAGATGAAGATAGAAAATCCGCAGGGACCAGTCGAAGTTGGTTCAGACGCGGTTTACACTATAACGATTTCAAACAACGGCACGAAGGATGCCAACGACGTTGATGTGAACGTGATGTTTGGATGGGAGATTAAGCCGGTTTCGTTTGAAGGATTGCAAGGCGAGATTTTAGACGATTCGCGGGGAAGCGGAATTATAGCATTCCAACGCATCCCGACAATAAGTGCCGGACAAACGTTGCCACCAATTAAGGTAAAGGCGGTAGCGGATAAACAGGGTAATCATAAGATTAGGGTTGAATTGGCATGTCAGTCAACGGGTTCGCAGTTGGTGCATGAAGAGTCGGCGTACTATTATGTAAAGAGAGGCGTAAAAGCCACATCACCAGAGACACCGGTGATAGAAGAACCAGTACCGGTAACGACAATCGAAATCCCGGCAGAGCCAATAGTCAATTCGCCGTTCGCGGCGGCGGAATCAATCCAGGCACCAGCGACACCAAAGCCGGTGTTTGAATGAACGGTTTATATTGTTTAGCACGGAACACACGAAAATTATTTACTGTTGTGTGTTTCGTGTTGAATACTTTCCAAAGACATTTGTTTCAAGTTAATCTTTTTATGTAATCGTTTATTAACGTATTTTTGTTTACGCTGAAAATTTCTGAAAAAGTTTGTTCAGGTGCAGCAAAATCTGTAACCATTCGGGATTTACAATTCTTGAGAAACCCGTATAATGTAACGTACAGTGAAACGTAAGTCAGCGTATTATAAAATTCCGTTCGTATTTGTTACATAGAGATTTGATTATGAAAATTCTTAAAGTCGTGTTTGAAAATCTTGCTTCACTTGTTGGCAAACACGAGATTGATTTTGTCAATGAGTTCGGTACCGAAGGTATATTTGCCATTGTTGGAGATACCGGTACCGGCAAAACGACTATACTCGACGCGATTTGTCTCGCACTTTACGGTCAAACGCCGCGACTGAAAATGAATAAAGGGCAGGACGGCACTGAAAACGAGATTATGTCACGGCGAACAGGAAACTGTTTAGCGGATGTTATCTTTGAAACTAACAATGGAGAACAATTTTTTTGCCATTGGGAACAACAGCGTGCCCGTAAGCGTGCAGATGGTAATTTTCAGCCGGTAAAACATACAATATCAGAGCGAATCGCCGAACAACAGTGGCGTGAAATCACAACAAAGACACGGGAAACTGTTGCTGTGATAATTGAGAAAACGGGA
Organism: Planctomycetaceae bacterium; assembly: GCA_031287585.1. Taxonomy (GTDB): domain Bacteria; phylum Planctomycetota; class Planctomycetia; order Pirellulales; family Thermoguttaceae; genus UBA8133. The sequence continues at coordinate 6,650 of JAITST010000203.1, forward strand.
ATGAGTTTTGAAAATTTTACACGGTCAATATTGCTCGCACAAAACGAGTTTGCAAAGTTATTAGAGAGTAGTCCTGCGGAACGGGCTAACATTCTCGAACAGATAACTGGTACCGATATTTATTCAAAAATATCGGTAAAAGTTTTTGAACGGAGTAAAGAAATTAAAAATGATGTAGATAAACTCAATGACAAATTGAAGAACGTTGAAATTCTTGACGACGAAAAAATCGCTGTCATCAAAACGGAAATTACAAACCTTCAAAAGAAAGCCGACGAGTACAAAAAAAAAGTAATCGTTATCAGTGAAGGTTTGAAGTATCGTGAAGAATGTGAAAAGGCAAACAATGAGAAGGCAAAACTTGAACCGGAGTTGCAGAAACTCGAACAAAATCTTCTAATAGTCCGAAAGGCGGAATCTGATACGCTAACAACGTATAATGAACTCGTGAAAATCCGTGACGGCGAACTGGAAACAATCAACAAGGTTCGTAAAATCGACAACGAGATTACCGGTATAAAAAAAGATTTGGCCAACGCTGAAAAACGTTGTAATGAAATAGCGAACAACAAAACAAGCGTCGAAAAGAGCATAATCGGGTTGAAAAAAAATTTGTCCAACTTACTCGGAGACGAACCGTTCGACACATTAAAACGAAATCACGAAACAACCCAATCTGATATTAACACACTTGCCGCAGGTAAAGAACTTTCCGTTTGGCGAAACGAAAAAGAAACGGCAGTTGAGTCAAAACGTTTGTGGGAAAGTATATTGGCAGCGTTCCGCAAACGTGAAGAACTGTTATTGAAAAAAACGGATTGTGAAAAGAATATCAACGAAGTTCAAACAAAACTTTCCAATGCAATTGAAGTTTTGAAACAGTTAAAACGTGATAAAGAAGTCAAAGATAATATCGTTGCGCAGATACAGAAACGCCGTGATGGTTATTTGGCAATCGCGTCGCTCGAAGAACATCGCAAACAACTCGCAGACGGTATTGCCTGTCCGTGCTGTGGTTCAACTGAGCATCCGTTCGCAAAGGGAAATGTTCCATCAGTTGGTTCGCTAGACGAGGAACTCAAAGATGCGAAAAAAGAAAAAAAAATAGTTGACGATAATTACAATAGTATAAACTTGGAAATCAGTAAGTTTGAAAGTGAACATAAACAGAGCAATAAAAATTTATCCGGTTTGAACGAACAAATTGCAAATGAGAACCAAAAGATTGAAGCCGCACCGCAAATTATAACCAACGTTGATTCGGTACATGCCGCACTTGCCGCGTCAGAGACGGCGTTAAAACAAATCGATGATATGATAGTAAAAATCGAAACGTTGCAAAAACGTGAAGGTGTTCAGAACAAGCAAATCACGTCGGTACAAAAATTCCAAACAGAAATCGAACTGAATACAAAGCAATTAAACCAACTCGAACTTGACTTATGTGAACACGAAAACGAACGTATGAACTATACGAACCAATTACAAGTTGTTCAGAATGAACGAATCCAATTGTTTGGTGATAAGAAACTCAATGAGTACGAACGAAAACTTCAAACTGATGTCGAATCTGCGTTGAAAGAACATAACGCCAAAAAAGAAGAAAAAAATTATATGGAGAACAATTACAAGCAAGTGATGCAACAGTTGGAC
>JAITST010000261.1 GCA_031287585.1 Planctomycetaceae bacterium
AATTCGGGCATAGTATAGACGCAACTCCGTTCGTAAAACGGTACCATGACCCAGCCGAGAATCAAGAGACACCATGCGTGCAGTTCGTAATGTGCCATTGCCATACCGTCGCTTGCACCGGCACCGGCGAGACCGACGAGATGTTCGGAACCGATATTGGAGGCGAACAGCGAGGCACCGATCATTAGCCATGTCGCGTTTTTACCGGCGAGAAAGTAATCCTGAGATGTGTCCGTTTTTTGCCGGACGACCCACCAGGCCACACCGAGCAGAATGGTGAAATAAATGATGAGTGTCAGCCAATCATAGATACCGAGTGCTGCGGTCGATACCTGCGCCAATAAAACGCCGCTTGAAAAAGTCATAAAAACCTCGTTGTGCAATTAAGTTGTTAGAGTGAGAACTGTTTGGGTGATTATTCTATCGCAAGAGCAAGACGATTGCAAGTTTCAGTGGTAGATTTTTGTATTCTATCCTAACCTACCATTAACTATCTGTGAAAAAATGTCGGTTGGCGTGTTTTATTCTCTTAATCAAACAGGTCGCTGTGCGTTCCCGTTCGGGTTAATTCTAACGTATCGTGTTCTGTGTCAATTTTATAAACCAGCAACCAATCCGGTTTAATATGGCATTCTCGATAACCAATATAATTACCGATAAGCGGATGGTCTTTGTGCCGCTTTTCCAAAGCATTACAATTTTGCAAGATGGTAATCACGTCTTGCAGCAACGTCATATCGTATCCGCGTTTTTCGACCCGATTGAAGTCCTTATCAAATTTTGTTGACGTTTTGACTTCGTACATTTAGTTTTTGCCCGACCTAATGGCTGCAAACAATTCGGCAGCGGTTTTGTAACTTTTTCTCTCAATCTTTCCGGCGATGATGTCTTCGGTTTCCTGAATTGCCGCGAGGGTCTCCGTGTTGGGAACGTGCAATTTTTGACACACAAAATCCTGCACCGCAAGAAGCGAATCTTCCGGTAAAAAATCAATCTCACTCTTGATAAACTCACGCATTGCGATAGTTGACATCGTTTCTCCTTAAAAAATCTATGGGGCTAAAATGCTCATCACGGTTCAAGCAAAACGCACATTGTACCTCATTCCCGTCGTGAGTTCAACGTCATTTTATTTCACAGATAGATTTTTTTACAGATAGTTAAGGATAGGTAAGGATAGTTTTTTGTATTCTACTCTTACCTACCCTTAACTATCTGTGAGATAAATTCTTTTGGCGAAACGGCTTTGATCAGTGATTGCCGATAATCTTTCAAATTGCGGGTAACGATGTAATCCAAATTGGCAGCGTCCGCAACTGACGCTTGGACGGCATCCTCGTAATCCGTCATCGCACTTTCCAACGCTTCTAAAAGATGTTGTTTTTCAACAGACAAAACGGACAAGTTGCTCGTTTCGAGGATTTTTCCGATACACTCCAACGCTCCCTGTCTTCCTAACGGCTTGCGGATAAGATAATAAATGTTCAAAATAGACGGTGCTGTCATCAACGCGGAAAATTGACCATCCAGCAACCGCAAAAATAATTCACGCGACTCCTCGCTGAACGGTTCTCTGTCCAGAAAGAAATCAATCACGACATCGGAATCAAAAAGAACATAAATCATAATCCGTATTTTTGCGTGAGATATTCCTCTTTATTTTGATCGAGTTCTTCTCTTGTATGACCTTTGAGAATGCCTTGGAGAGCAAGGATACCCTGATTTTTCGGTGTTGATAATTCCTTACCCGTTTCAGCCGATATTTTCAGCGTAACAGAAAGTCCCCGCAAATCCGCTGGCAACACCAGCGGAATACTGCCGTCTTCGGAAATCGTCGTTTCAAATTGGTAGGTCAACATTTTCGTATTGGGTTGTGCAAAAGCGTTTCGGTTGGCGCGCCAACCGGTATTTCACAGGTAGTTAAGGTTAGAATATGAAAAACTACCCTTTCCTACCCTTAACTATCTGTGAGTTATTATATCACAGTTAGTCAAGGATAGTTAAGGGTAGAATATAAAAACTACCCTTCCCTACCCTTCCCTACCTGTGAAACAACTGATTTAGAACCGCCAAACCGCGCCGACGTTTCCGCTGACCCCTTCGCGTTTTCCTAGATAGCCCTCCACGCCCGTGAACACATCGGCACGCCCCAATTTCGCGTTCACACCGATTTCGCCGATTGCCGTTCCGCCGCGCACCGACGGTGCAAGAATTGACGCGCTTCCGACATAACCATTCGCGTTACCCGAAAACTCGTAGTCCCACGCCGCGCCGATGTAGCCGCTCAACGCACGCGCCGAAGCGGAACAATCAACCGCTTCACACGGCTCTGCGCCGCAAACCGTGTTATTCCGTTTCGCAAACTTATAACGTCCGCCCAAACGCACGCGGTTACTCTCGCCGCTTGCAAAATGCACCGCCGTTGTTCCATACGTTACGTCTTCGCTCTCTTCCCACATTCCGAGATAACGCAGCGACACATCGGCTAAACCTTTGCCCAGCGAAAACTCACGTCCAATGCCCGCCTGAAAACCAACATACGGACTGTTGAAATCGTAACTGTACGCTTTATTGTTGAAAAACGTATCGAACTTGTTGTTCGACGAACCGAACGACAACGCACTATCCGTGTAGTAACCGCTGTTGAGATAGTATTTCGCAAAGACCGAACCGCCGTAGGTTTCGATTTCGCCGCGACCATAAACATCGCCGCGGGCAAACGAGTTAAACGTGTTGTAATTGCCGTGTCCGCCGTTGAACGCCGCGCCAACCGACAATTTTCCAACATTTTTCGCAAGCCCCGCGTGAACGCCGTAGGTCTCCGCATCGACATGCGAACCCGACGGATAACGCGATTGCCCGCCGGTAAAAGCCCCGAAATACTGCACCGTCCGGCTTCGGCGGTCAAACTGCTGCCAGCCGTAAGCGTTAAGCCAATCCTGCTGCTCCTTCAACATTCCCAGCGACGCAATCCGCCCTTCAAACAGCGACTTCGATTCTTCCGCAAGCCCGCGGCTCAAAAACTTTGCAAAGAGCGTGTTCGCCCCGCCCAAAACAAACTGGACAGAATACTCGTCCGTACCGCCGAAAAGTGACCCTTCTTTGTCGATAATGTCTCCCGTAACTCCGCCCGCCGCAACGATCAAATCCCACGTCTTCGCTTGCTCGAACTCATCGCCGTCAAGGTCGGTTACGTTGAACAGCGTCCCCTGTTCGATGGCTGCGCTGCCGCTCACTCGCACGGGATTATTTTTGGTCAACAAAATTGTCGAACCGCTCGACGTTTCCAAACCGGCGATTGATGACGCTGACTGATAATCAAACGTTCCGTATTGCGAAACCAAAACGCGGCTGTACGCAAGCGAACCCGTAAGTTTCAGCGTTCCGTCATAGACATTCGTATTGCCCTTGTAAGTATTGTTGTTGGAAAGCGTCAACTCGCCGCTTCCGACTTTGTAAAGTCCTCCATCACCGCTGATGAGTTTGGAATACTCAATGTTACCGGCGTTGTTGAAACACACGAGCGTATTCACGGCAACGTCAATGTCGCCGCCGTAATTTGTCTCGTTGAGTTGTACCGCACCGTAGTCAATATCAAGCAGTCCCGTTGCACCGGAAAGATCACCGCTCAAAAATAAATTCTTTGAATCGGTCTTGACGATTGTCCCGCTGCCGCTAATTTTATTGCTGAATGTTACATCGGCACCGGTATCAAATTCCAACTCTCCGGCATTTGTAACATCTCCGGTTCCGAGTGCGCTGCCGCTTTTTGCAATCACTTTCGACCCTGCGCCGATGTTTGTCCCGCCGGAATAAGAGTTATTACCGGAGAGCGTTAGAGCGTAACCGCTGTTGTTGACGATGATTGTCCCGCCGCCGCTCATGTTATTGCTGAGCGTTACATCGGCATTGTGATCAAATTCCAACTCTCCGGCATTTGCAACTGTAACATCGCCGGTTCCGAGTGCGCTGCCGCTTTTTGCAATCACTCTCGACCCTGCACCGATGTTCGTTCCGCCGGAATAAGAGTTATTGCCGGAAAGCGTCAACGTGCCGCTGCTGCTTCCGTTTAGTATAACCGAACCGCCGCCGCTAATAGCAGCCGTTTGGGTAATTGGACTGTTGCTGTTGAATATCACAGACGTACCCGTGTCAACGTCAATATATCCGCCGTAACCTGTTTCAAGTTGTACCGAACCGCCGTCAATAGCAAGCGTTCCCGGTGTACCGGAAGAAAGATTGCCGCTCAAAATTAAACGGTTTGTACCGGTCTTTGTCAAGTTGTTACTACCGGCATTCAGATTGTTAATGGTTAAATCGCCCGTTCCGCCGACGGTTGAAGCGGCAGTGAGAGTAACGTTATTCACCGTTGCCGCTGTACCGTTGTTATTAACAAGTGAACCCGCGAGGTTAATACCATTGGTGATTGTTTTCCCGTTCACATTGAGCGTGCCGCTTGCGCCAACCGACACTCCGCCGCTGCTCAACGCATTATTATTGTTCACGACAATTGTTCCGGCATTGATTTCCGTTCCGCCGCTGTAAGTATTTGTATTAGAAAGTATCAATGTACCGGCACTCGCTTTGATAAGTTTTCCAGTGCCGGACAGTTCACCGGAATACTCTATCTCATAGCCAGCAGACCGTATGAAGGTAACACTGGCATTGTTTCCTGTTGCGATATTTCCGTGATACGTAGGAGTACTTAAGATGTTAAGGTTGTAACCTGCTAAAACATTCACTGGCACCGAGTGATCTACGCCGACAAATTCAGCATTAGCACCGATATTAACCGTTCCCGAACCAGTCAGACCAAAACCGTTACTCCCGTTGTTATTGATGTTCAACGTACCACCGCTTTGCATATTAACTGTTGTGTAGAGCGTAGTGCTTCCAGCCAGTGTTAGAACTCCTCCCGCGTTGATATTCGTTGAAGTAATACTATTACCATAGTCGTTAGCGATAGTCAATTTGCCGTTAACGGTCAACAAAGCAGCGGTAATGGTTTGTCCGGGGTTGTAGGCGAACGTGTAAGTACCGTCGGTTTCAATGGTGATGTTAGTCGGCAAAACGCTGATATCATCGAGAGTGATAGTATTGCCCGCAAGCGAATTACTGCCAAAGGTTACGTTATCGCCGTTAGCGAAATGTGGAGAACCACTACTCCCGTCCGTATATATCCATTGATTGTCCTGTGTATTCCAATTACCGTTTCCGCCAACCCAAGTGAGATCAGCCGCGTTCGCATTTTTAGCAGTTACACAAAGACAAGCCGTGAGAAGAATGAGACCGGGAAGAGTACGGCACGCGGGGCTTCGCAAAAACCAAAAAGAACAAAAAAAAAGAGCCGCCGCAATCCCCTTCGACCGGCGAGCCAAACCACGCAAATTACCTAAATTGGGGGGGGGGGG
>JAITST010000398.1 GCA_031287585.1 Planctomycetaceae bacterium
TCACCGGTGAACGAAAATGATAAAATTAAAATTTTGGAATTGAAATCAGAAGTTGATTTTATTAAAGTTGAGACAAACGAAAATGACGGTATTTCGATAAAACTTGACAAGGAAAAAGAGGTAAAATCCGGTTACTACACAATTAACGCGAAACTTGAAAACTCAAAAGGAAGAAAGAATCTTGTACTGATAACGGTAAACATTACACAAGGTCCCCTCTAATAACTTGCCGAGAAATTAATAGTTGATATAATGAGGGAATTTTCATTTTATCTCATTTTATTGTTTAATATGCATCCGAACTTTATCTCCGTCGAAACGAGTACCGTCAAACTCTAGCAACTCAATGATTTCCTTAAATGTCTCTCCGCCGATGTCAATTGGGAATCCTTTCGTCCCCTTCTCGCCGTGCTTCGCAGGCCGCAGCCCAAAGGCGGACGACCGTATTTTGATGTCGTCCTCATGTTCAAAATTATCGTCCTGAAATTCCAGTATAACCTCTCCGACGAGATGACCGAGTTCTTTATCCGTGACCGTAAGACCTTTCAGGATTTTCTCGGCATCACTCCTTATCACACCATTCCCGATGCGAAAACCATTTTTGGCAAGTTAATAAACACAGTGCCGAACGATGAAGAACGCTCATATCGACGAATTCCTCTTCGACAAGTTCCTCGCAACGCTCGAATCGAAAGGCATTAAGCAGCGAGTCGGTACACTCGTTGACGGCACGTTCGTTGAAGTGTCGCGACAGCATCATAAAGAAGAGAACGTAAAACTCAAGCAGGGTGAGGTCCGAAATCGTTTGAGGCGAACAAGCATAAGTTGGCACAGCATATTCTGATTCGGCTTACAGCGGTAAGAATATTGCGGAGGAGATATTGAAGCAGAGGGTTACGAGCCGATGATATGCGAGAAAGGTGAGCGGAATCGTCCGTTGACGGAAGACCAGAAGGCGAGTAATCGTACAAAAAGTAAGGATTGAACATGTTTTTGGGAAACAAAAGATGCGGATGAAAGAGGAGACGTTGCGAAGTATCGGATTTGCGGGGGAAGTTTTGGATAGGCATGATTAATTTGGGCAGTAATATAATAGACTTGTTCTGAAACTCAAACGAGTCGTTGTAATTGTTGAAAAATGCGGGATATTTTGCTTAACCAAAATATCTATTTTCTCTATTCTCACGTTTCAGAACAAGTCTAATAAACCGGTATTTGAGTTTGAAAAAGTTGGGCAGGCGAATTAGAGCGGAGATACTCTAGTCTTGACGGCAAAAAATAAAGCACTGCACCATAATGTTGAAGAACAATTAAACCTTATTGCGTTTTTTAGGAGGGTTGTTAGAGGTTGCCTAACGATCGTATTGCCGTTGTCTTTAACAAACGGCAGATAAGACGTAAACCTCCCACTCTACTCCATTTATGGGAATCTTCCAGTCATCACGCAATCGCTTTAGCTGTGTCGCAATTGTTCAATTCTATCGTCACTGCCCGACACTCTAACTCCGCCGCGATTCTCCCCGCAACAATTTCTAAAAAACACATCTCGCGGCTGTCGAAATCTCGCGTTTCGTTTGCGAAAAACCAGACTGTGCCGAAAATAGTTGAATTGGACGCAACCGGAATACACGCCGCCGTCTGGAAATTTTCCGGTGGGTTGTAACTTGTCAATGAGAAATCATCATTCAACACAACCGCGTGTCCGAGCATCGCCTCAACATCCGCCATCGCTCGTGAAAGCGGTCGCGGCGGGTCAAGCAAACGTTCCTCCGGCAAGCCCCACGTACAGCGTAATTTCAGTGTCCGGTTGACATTGTTCAAAACGTAAAGTGATGCCGCATCGACTTTCAGCAGCCGAACCGCGTCCTTCAGTTGTTCGCGCAACGACAACGAAAATTTTTCCTCACTGCGATTCACAATCGGCAACGGTAACTTGTTGATGTTCACCTCTTCGTTCTCACGTAACGCATACTGCCAACGATACGCATCGCCGAGCAATCCCGCGAGGTCACGTAAAAACCGCTCCGCTGTCGCGTCTGCTTTTGAACGCGGTGTGTTCTTTTTCTTCGGTGCGAGTACGAGAAAGCCAATCGTCTTCTCGTCTGAAATACAAACCGGCACAGAAAAAACATCGTCACCAGGCACAGAGCCACCAGCGCGAACAAACACGATTTCGCGTTTCGTATATTCGCGAGCTGAACGTAACAAATCAGGAAGTCCGCCAAAATACGGTACATCCTCGTGGTCTAATGCCGGACGGTTATGCGGAAAAATTCGCAAGTAGGGGTCAGAATAATCGAAGTTCATTGTCATTCATTAAGGGGGCAAGTTTGTTAAATCATCATTGTCAATCCCTGACCAAAACGAAACCGTCCGTGTCCCAATGGGAGGGGTATCGGGAAAAGTTTCACGCCAACCAGAGAGTTTTCTCTCACCGCGCGATTATGCTACTTATTCCTACCGTTCCGCGATTTGTCATTGTTACGGTAACAAAAACTTGGCGGGGGATATTCCACAAATGGTAATTTCGATGTAGAATTACGTTTTCTTCCGCCGAGTTGGTTGAAGGAATTTTACCATTATTTCAAATTTTACTACAAATACTTATGACATTACAACGTTCTTCGCAATTACAAACAGTTGTTCGTTCAAACCAAGAAACACAAGTCGTTGCACGGAGTTTTCGCAACCCAAAAACGGTCACGGCGGGGATTTCGGCAAGTTATAACGGTGACATAGACGAGGATTTTGACGAAAACTTTGACGATGAATTTGATGAAGATTTCGATAAAATTCCTGACACCGAATTTGACGAGCCGGAAGACGACTACGATGACGAAAGCGGCTTCGACCCAGATGAAGCGGTATTTGACGATGATGTCGATGTCGAAATTGATGACGTTGATTTTGATGACGATGTTGTATCTGACGAAGATACGTTTGAAGATGACGGTGACGAAGGCGGCAAATTAGTTTGACGTGATTGTTTGTTTACGCGGTTACGTGAACAATCAGTCACAAAATAATAGACGAAAACGTGGCGGCAGCGGAATGGCTGTTGCAATGAACGGACAAACAATTTTTAACTAATCATTTACCAAAAGGATTTTACAATGACCAAAAATGTACTACCAATCGCGTTACTAACGTTGTTCGCAATAACTGGTTGCTACAACGAATCTATGACTGTCAATGAGCCGGAACCAACGGTTGGCATAGCGGTAGAACAGAAAAAACCGATTCAGGAACAACTCGTCGTCGAACTTGAACCGCCAAAGGAAGCGGTTATCGGAGCGATACCAGAAGTGAAACTTGCGGAAATAGACCGTGCTACGTGTAAGGTTTTCGTCGGCGACCAGATTCCGTCCATAGACGGCTTCCCGCAAGAATCGAAAAGTAAACTAACAGTATTGGCGTTTATAGCCCCCGGCACGAAACCGATAACCAAGATGCGTGCAAGCGAGATAGTCGATGACTTAAAACGTCTGAAAGAAACGAATGGCGATACGGTAGAAATAATAGTAGTGCAAGTAGGCGAAGCACCAGTAATGGAAGCCGAAACACTGAAACTTATATCAGACCCCGAAAGTAAGATATATGACCAGGTAGCCACTGGCTCACAACCGCCGAGACTATTAATAACCGACAACAAAGGGAAAATCCTCTGGCTGGATATAGAATACTCAACTTCAACCAGAGATGAATTATCAAAAGTTGTAGGATTCGTAATCAAAAATGGAACTAAATAATCGTTGGTATAGGTAGTGTTTGGTTCTATTCCGGTTTCGGATTGATGAAGTTAAATTGAATCTGTTGTTCGTGTCTTATGCGACTGCCAAGACTCACAGTCCGAACCGGAATAGAGTAATTTGTTTTCGGATAACAAATGTTTCTGGACGTAATTGTCCGTTATTCCGTCTCGCACAGATGTGTAAAATTTAGCGCAGGTGTCGCTTCGGCAATGATGGCATTGATTGCAAACTACCACAACAATCTAAAACAAAAAGCACTAAAAGAATTCGCCCTTCACCTCTATTTCTCCATCTTCCTTTTCAATTAATTCAGTTACCCTATACCGTTTATCATAAGTTTTAATGACATCATCTTTGTCGGTTTTTTTATCATAACTTTTCTTTAGAGCCATAAGTGAACGCATATCTTTTCCACTTAGCAGACACTCTGCATACGCACGAAAGAAAGTGTCGTCAACTTTTGTTACGAATCGAAAACGTAGTTTAATATCTGCATCTGGGGACTTCTCAAAGTATTCTACAAGTTTGTCCCAAATGAATAAGTTCCAAATTTTAACTTTTTTTGAAAACGATTCTTCCTTATAGAGATATATGATTCCTCTTTCAGGGATAGATTTAATTGGGGAATAGTGCGTAATCGACATTTTTTTTAGATGTTCCCATGGAACACTAGTTCCAATATCTTTGTTGTCAAGCACACTCACTAAAAAGTCATCAACACCAAGACTGTCTATAGCAAGATTGTATTTAAGGTTAAACTCTACGAGTTTTTCA
>JAITST010000280.1 GCA_031287585.1 Planctomycetaceae bacterium
GTTTCAGAACCCCCTGAATCTAGGGGGCTTTTGTAATATGTTCATTGTAAAGCGTTGTCTCAAAATGACTTAATATCACTTCGTTAAAAAAAAACGGAAAGATATTTGCCATTTTTGACACATTCTCGACCGCTTTTTCTTACTTATGCATTTCCTGCTCCCCAATGCACTAATGCTCTAATGCCTCTGCTCTAATGCTCTCCAAAGAACACCGCTTCATTATACCATTGTACCAATCGTTGTCAACCGGGTATGTCACGAGTTTCTTCTTCATTGTTATCAATCCATTCTATCTCCGGCAAATACAACTCTGTTGTCTCTTTGCCGTAATACTTCACTAACGATTGTGCAAGGAGCGTAATGATGTCAAACAACTTTCGTTTCTCTCCGTTCGCTATGAACCGCTTCGTCAACGGAAAAATCATCCGCTCTTTTGTCTTCGGGTCAAGTGTTTTTGTCATCTGGATACTTTTCAATGTCCGTGATGCCTTGAACAAAATACGAACGGTTTTGTCAACCAATGGCCGGAACGGCTCCATTAAATCATCCGCCAAACAAAACGCATCCCGCTGATGACAATGATGAATCCCCAACGCCGGATGGAAACCCGTTGCACAAATAGCCCTCGCCGTCATCGACCGCAATATGGTATAACCGTAATTGAGCCGGATATTGATGGGGTCATCGCTATCGGGGTTACGGTGAAAATCAATTTCGGGAAACAACGCTTTCCAATATGACTTTGCCGCGTATGCCTCCCGATTATCAGGATCGCCGCTTTTGACAGACTCCGCAATTTTCATCAGTCCCGCATCATTACCAAAACATTCGGTCAATAAGTGTCCCTGGGCTTGTATCTTTGCTTTGACAACTTGTTGCCACGCACTTTTGACGGTTGGTAGTGATGCCTCGATTTGTAATTTCAAACGTTCTACGGGGATGGAACAGGGCTGCATCGGCAACATCATGCTAACGGGAAGATGTTTATAATCGCAGATGACCAGCATTCCAGCGCATTCGGCAACCGTCTGCAACACGGATTGTGTTAACGAAACACCATTATTGGAAATAATGATAACGGCAATTTCCGCAAAGGGAATAGCAGTAACGGCTCCATCGGCTTTTTCGACCACGAGTTGCCGATTTTCCACTCGCAATTTGCACCGTTCCTCGGAAAAGTCGAGGATACGGTTTGCGTGGGCGGCGGCAATGGATGCCGGTTGTTCTTCACGGTTAAAATACGATGAAATCCGGCGTAGGAATCGCATTTTTTGTCTCCTTGTTGTTATCGAAAACGAGCATTGTTTCGTATTGTTTATCTGTCAAAATCAACATTCGGATATTTCCTTTTTTCGGCAACGCTTTCCTGACACAGCGCTGAAGAGCTTCGCACTGTGTTTTACCATCCGCGAATTTAAGATAGACCGAAAACTGCATTTTGGTAAAGCCAAGTTCGAGCAAACGTTTTCGGAACCGCCGATAAATACGGCGTTCCGGTTTCGTCTTCGTCGGCAAATCGAACATCGTTAAAAGGTGCATTATTTCCGTTTCTCCTCCCGTTTTTTCTCCTTTTCTTCCCTTTTCTTTTGTAACTCTTTTCCGCCGTCGCTATCATCGTCGAACAACGCCTCAATGGTCAGATTCTTGTAGCGAGGCAGGTTGTAGGCGAGCGACACGTAAAAATACTTGACGTAATCCCAAACTGGCGAATGAAACTTCTTAAGATTATCCGGTAAATCGCCGAGTTTTGCATCTTTGGCTTCAGGGTCATCACAAATCCAACGTTGCAGGATATAGTGATACAGTTGAAAATACGAAGTCATCGGTCGCGGAGTGAAGCCCGCTATGTATTTCGGTAACGCCGTTAAGACGTTGAGATGTTCCGCTTGGTTTCTTGCCCAACTCTGTAAACCATTATGTATCCCATTGGCTTCGTCAATTTCGCTGCGCAAAATTTCCCGCCATTTGCTGGTAAAGTGATTTTTTCCTCGTTGTGATTTGAGGAACGCTCGGAACGCTTTCCACTCTTCCGGGGTCTTCTTTTGCCCCTTCTTATCCGCATTGGGACATTCTGCTTTTGCCGGTTCATCTTTGTTGAGAAGGTATTCGGTCATTGCGAGGTAGTTTGCGTATCGTGGCGGTTTGATTTTCCTGTCTTCTTCGGGAAAATCCTTATCGTCAACCGGTTTATTCAACTTTTTACGGAAGAAGTGATAATCCCTTTCCCAAGCGGAAAACGCAATGTAATATCGGGCGTTTGTTTTCACGAGATTCTTGATGGCAATGAACGCAACCGTCAAGTAAAGTTTCACCAGTGCTTTGAGTTGTTCGATTTCGCGGTTCTTCTGCCCCGGTCGGCTTGACGCTTCTTTGATTTTGCCCTTGCTGTCAACCAGCGTTGCGAAAGACAGCGTTGACAATTTGTCTGCAAGAGCATCAATCTTTTGTTCGGGATTAGCGGCTGCGGTTAATCCGAGGTCTTTGTAATACTTGTCAATTTGAGATTCGTGTATCGACATCGGGTCATGCGATTGTTCCGCTTTTGCCAAACGGGAAAGAACATATTTGACAACGGTCTTGTTCCCCATCACTGCCCGCACCGTTTGCGGCTTGGTATATCTTGCGAGATACAAGAACCGGCGGTTTTCAATGACCTGTTTTGCAATAAAATTACGGAACGGATTACAGTCACTTTTCTTTGCGGGAATGCCGGTCAGCACATTTTCCTCAAGCCAAGCGTTAAACTTTTCCTCATCATTTTCCATTGCGAGACCTTCGATACCGAGTACACGGATTGCCGCTTTGAATAACGGTCGCTTCGCATCGGACAAATCGCCTTTCATTTTGCCGATGCTGACAATGTTGCGAAGTTGATTCGCAATACAGCCCGCCGCATTATCGCCGTTAAACAATGCGTATTTGTCGGTGAACTTCACCTTCTCATCAACATCTTTGTCAAGTTTTTCCAGTACGTTGATAAGCGATTGTATGTTCTCAAACTTGTGAATGTAAGCAGAAAGTAACTCGTTAATTTCCTTGCCGTCCAAGAAGTTACAGAGGAACGAAAGGAGTTTTACCAGCGGGATATTTGTATTAAGCAATTTTGCAACGGCAGCGTCAAGATTAACACCGAGGAGAGTTGAATCAAACAGAGGATATGAGCCGTTAAACTTTTTGTAATACGGCACGAGAATATCTTTAACACTGTTCCACGCCGATTGGGAGAAATCGTTGTAAATATCGCCCTTTTCGGCTTTGTTCGATGTTTCCCGCAGGACGTTGACCATATTTTGCAAATCATCCGAATCACCGAACTGCCGGAACATAACGTAATCGGTGATAGCGTAAAGTTTCGAGCGGTAGGAATCGTGTTTGGGGTCTTTTAGAGAGGACTCTACTTTTTTTTTACCGTCTTTGTCGGTTTTTTCGGTCGGTTCATAATACTTGTCGAGCATTGTTTCCCGCAGTTTCTTCATATTGACACCGAGGTTCTTGCCTTCTTTGAGAATGGCAAAGCGGTAGTAGGACTCGATGAGTTCGCTCTGGCTGTCTTGCGGGAACATATCGAAAAGAATACGCAGGTTGACCTTAGATTGGTTGAGGAAATTGGAATTGATTTGCGATATTTTTTTAGCGTAAGCGTTGTCAATGA
>JAITST010000528.1 GCA_031287585.1 Planctomycetaceae bacterium
GGTTTGGGAATAATGAGCGGGGAAAATTGCCGCAATTTTTTGAAATTTTGTCAACTTTTCGGACGAGGGGAGCGTTTGAGTCAAGAATTTTTATATTTGATGGGTTGTTAGAAGTTGCCAGAATAGTAATCCATCGCCCCGTTGTAAAGTCCGTAATGATGGTCGAACCCGCGTGAGAGCGGCAGATATTCCGGCTTACAAAATCCAAGATGCCACTTTCCGACAATCGCCGTGAAGTAGCCCGCGTCGTGTAATCCGCCCGCTAACGTTTGTTCGTCAGCCGAAAGCCCGTAATCCGCCCAAGGACGAATCACTCCCGTTTGCAAACCGTAACGAAACGCATAACGCCCTGTCATCAACGACGCGCGGGTAGGCGAGCAAACTGGTTGAACATAGAATTGTTCCAATCGCAAACCGGCTGCGGCAAGTTTGTCAAGATTCGGAGTTTTGATTTCCGTACCGTGCCAACCGACATCAGCCCAACCAAGGTCGTCAGCCAAGATAACGACAATGTTCGGACGCTCGTCGGAGTATGTGAAAACGGAAAATAGTGTTGCGAAAAGGGTAACGAAAAGGAATGTTAATTTTTTCATTTGTGCTTGTGAGGTATTGGTAGTGTGAATGAAAGGAAAAGTGTAGAGTGTAAAGATAGAACAATGATAAACCACGCATAACAGTTACTCCCCCCTCATGGTGCTACACGTAATATAATGATAACCAAAGTTTGGCTATCACATCGTTAGACGAACTCTACATTCCACACTTAACACTGTAAACAAATATCAAGTCCTGCAAAGTGTATGCCAGTTGATGAAATCAGTGAAAACATACCAATAAAGTTGACAATTATTGCACCACAACACCAAATATCACGGCTGGGCAAACATATATGACGGATAGAGGAAAACAAACAACAGTATAAATTTACACAGTTACTGTGTTCGTACAATACCGCTTTGTCGAAGGAACTGTTGGCGCAATAACTTTTCGCAGTACTTTCGTGTTCTGTGACTTGCATTTCTGCGACGTAACTGTTATACTATACCCCTGTAGTTTTCTGGGAGACTGGTTTTACAAATTTTGCTATTAAGCGAAGTAGGTAATAGCCATTACGGGTGAAAATTGTTCGTTTTGTAAAACGATAACCCTTATTTTCAAAGAACAAACAAGGATGTGTTGTACAATTTTCAACCGTATTGAGTATAGAATGGTGAATATAACGTTATTCAAATACCGAGTACATTACGATTTATGGAAAGTAAAAATGAGTTGTACAGATGAATATCACAGGAAAGATAACAGGAATAAAATACACCATAACGCTCCGAAAAGAGTTGAAGGAGGTCGATATTGCCGGACTTGACATCAACAAAACTCCCGCCGCTTTTTTGCTGAGTGACAACAAGCAAACATATGCTGTTTCCAAATGGGTATCACCCAAGCGAACGCGAACCTACCCTTACGAACGGGTTTATAATACGTTACAATACGTTTCCAAAAAAATTACTGTTATTCCGATAGTCAAAGATGAAGGAACAGATGGCGATAGAGATTATATTCAGTGGGACACTGTTTCGTTAATGTCACTGTTGGATGTATTTGTTGTGTTTGCGTATTACGATTCAGCAAAAATCAACCCGAGAAACAAATTGAAAATAACATCGCAACAATTTGACAATGAATATGTTCTTGGCAAAATCAAAGAAATCGAACGTTACCATAGTTCCGCGTTGCACTGGAATTTGAACGAATTATCCGAAATTCATCTGGTAGTCGAGAAAACGAAAAAAGCATATTCCAAGATTGAAAAGAAAACCGGAGTAAAACTTCACAATTTTGAGGGACTTAAAAACTTTGCGAATAAGATTGAGAATGACCGAGCATCGTTTATGGCTTTCTCGCGAGACAAAGCGGAAAAAGCACAAGCAAGAGAAATTGTAACCGTTCAACCCAAAGAGAGATTATCAACATCGTCAAAAGCAAAAATTACAATTTCAAATTATCTTGGTGGACAATACTTTTTCACAGTTGATGAAACTCAATATACGAAAAACAAAATCAGTTTGATTGAAAGGAAACATAGTAAAAATTCGTTGTTACCAAGTCGCGGCGACATTAAGGACGGATTATTAAAAATGATTTTGTTCAGTAATCTTACAGATGTGAAAGCAGACGGAAAATTGGTGAAGAGTAAATCAGTTTTGTGTTTGACATCTTCCTTTTTGAAGGGCGAAGTAACATCATCACATACAAAAAACGAAATTGATGGGTTTATTGTAAAAAATAAATTCTCGACCGGTCAAATAAGTTTGATTAAATCCATATTCGAGGAAGCACGAAAAAATAATTTTCTGGTAAAGGTTCAATTTTCATAATGATTAAAAGCCCATTACGTTACCCCGGCGGCAAGAGTAGAGCAGTTGATTTGATAGCTTCATTGTTACCGGAATTTGATGAATTTCGTGAGCCGTTTTTGGGCGGTGGTTCGGTACTGTTGTATGTAAAACAAAAACATCCCAACAAAACGTTTTGGGGCAATGACATCTATCCCGAACTATTTAAGTTTTGGCAAGTAGCACAATCGGACATTACCGGATTGTTGGAAAAAATTTATCAATGGCGAAAACAATTTTTGATAGGAAAAGAATTGTATCGTTTTCTAAACCAAAACTTAACAGGATTCAACGATTTGGAAAAAGCGGCGGCATTTTTTATTTTCAATCGGATTACGTTTTCAGGAACAACATTGAGCGGTGGTTACAGTGAAGGTGCTTTTACCAAACGATTTACAGAGAGCAGTATTCAGCGGCTCAAACCGTTTGCAAACGTGATTCAAAATATCAAAATCACAAATTCCGATTACAAAGAATTGATTACACAAGACGGTGATAATGTTTTCATATTCCTCGATCCGCCTTACTATTCCGCGACGAAATCCGCGTTGTACGGCAAGAATGGCAATCTGCACAAATCGTTTAATCATCATGAATTTGCAAAAGTAATGAAAAATTGTGAACATAATTGGCTGATAACTTATGATGACAGTTCTTATATTCGAGACCTTTTTTCATTCGCTAAAATCGTTCCATATAATTTAATGTATGGTATGCGAAACGTAACAGAAAATTCCGACCAAAACGGTAAAGAGATTTTCATTTCCAATTACTTGGAGTTGCCACCGAAACAACGAACGTTTTTTGATACAGACATTCAAACAGGCATTATAGAAAAATGTGCGGCATCAATAGTGTAAATTTGCCGAAAGCAACGGATTAGCCAATACTGTGATTATTCCCACCTATGATATCCCGAACCAATTGCTACTTGTACTATTCTTTGGCTTTTCTCATATAGCGTGACTATGATTCAATGTTACAATGTGATATACTGGTATCTTTCCGCCAACCTCCAAAACAATCTACTATGAAATCATACATACTATTCCTCATCGTTTTCGTTTCGTTTGCTGTGAACACTTTTGCGGCGGATGTTTTGTTTGATACTTCTTTTACCGATACCAAACTCTCTGATGGTTGGGTTGTTGACCAACGGGACGGGACTTTGGTTGGAGTTTCTGACGGGGCTTTGCGGGTTTCTGTCCCGGATGGTAGTTCGCATAAGTTTGCCAGTGCGTCGCTTCCGTTGCCTGTCGAATCGTATCGCGGTTGCCGCTTGCTTGTCCGGTCGCGGGTTCGTTGCGAAAATATTGCCAAGCCGCCGAATGCCTGGAATGGTGTTAAATGTATGCTGAAAATCGTTACCCCGTCACAAACTCACTGGCTTCAACAGAACGACGTGAACGGCACATTCGATTGGCGTGACATTGCGTTCAACGCTAACGTTCCCCGCGATACGCAATCGCTCGACTTGATTCTGGGCATCGAAAACACGACCGGTACCGTCCTATTTCAAAACGTTCGTATCGAAGCCGTTGCGCGTCAACGTTCGCGCACCGACGCGGCGCAACGTGTCGATAATGCCGCCAGCAACACTGCTCCGCGTATTCGCGGCGCGATGATTAGTCCGCAACGTTTCGCCGAATCAGACCTCGACCTCCTCGCTGGTAAATGGAAAGCGAACCACGTTCGTTGGCAAATTATCGCTGGCGGCTTTCCACGTTGCGTACTCGACGACAAACCTGTCGCGGAGTACAACGAATGGTTTGAAGGTGAGTTAGTACGTCTCGAAAAGATGATGCCGTTGTTGGAAAAGTACGGAGTAAAAGTAGTCATTGACGTACACACTCCGCCGGGCGGACGCGACGAGACAAGCGATTGTCTGTTATTCAAACGCAAAGAGTATCAAGAAGCGTTTATCGCGAACTGGATAAAAATCGCGAAACGGTTTCGCGGTAAACCAGCGGTCTGGGGTTACGATTTAGTCAACGAACCGGTGGAAGGAATCATACCGGACGGCGTGATGAATTGGCGTGACCTCGCTCTCGTCACTGCGAAAGCGATACGCCAAATCGACCGTGATACACCAATCATCATCGAACCAGCACCGTGGGCATCACCCGATGCTCTCGACTGGTTTGAACCGTTTGACAAATCCGAAGTTGATAACGTCATATACAGTGTTCACTATTATCTACCGCACTCCTTCACACATCAGGGCGTTCACAACAAGCCGAACGGTATTAAGTATCCGGGTAAAATCGATGGCAAAGACTGGAACAAGGAACAAATTCGGCAAACGTTGCGACCGATTATTGAGTTTCAAAAAGATTACGGTGTGACGATGTACATAGGCGAGTTCAGTGCAGCCCGCTGGGCGGACGGAGCGGCAACGTGGCTCAACGACGTTATCGAATTGTTAGAAGAAAACCAATGGCACTGGGCATACCACGCCTTCCGAGAATCCGACATCTGGAGCATCGAACACGATAACAACCCGAAAAACAAGCAACGTTCAAACGTACCGACCGACAGGGAAATGCTGTTGAGAAAGTGGTGGGAATTGAACGCGAAGTGACGGATTGGGTGTTAAAAATTTAGAATGTAAACGAAATGGCAAGGTAGGTTTACGTTCGCTATCGCACCTTCAAGAATGGTAAAAGATTCTCCGAACAAATCAAACGAATGGTCTATCGTATAAATTTGTTTTCGTGGCATACAACACTTTCAACGTCATCGGATTATTGGCGAAATTAGTTGTGATTTTATTCATTTTTCAAAGCAGTTGCAGTTCGTCAATTCGTTCAAAATGTTTCCGATTGAGTGTTGATAGCGGCAGGTCGTAAACAATTGCAGTTGCGGCGATTAGAATATCAATTGCGTCTATCAAACGTTTTTTTCGATTAAGTTGTCGATATATATATATTTGTCTCGCCTTGTTGATAGTCAAATCATCGAACGGGAGTATTTCCATGTTACTAAAAATCGTTTCCCAAAATGCGACATCTTCGTCCGCCGCTCCACATAAAACTTCGTATTTCGCAACAGCAGAAACAAAACACTTTTTATACTTTTTCAGTAAGTTTTCCAGTGCGGACGAATCCTTGTTTTTGGCTCGAAAATACTCAATGAAAATACACGCATCAATTATTATCCCAGTCTCCACTGCCCGAAATCCTTTCTAAATTCGTTTTGCATTTTGATTTCTTCTTCCGTAGCAACGGGACCGTTTCTTAATTGTGCGATGAGTTCTTCGTGAGACCACCTTTTTGGTTTCTTATCGTATTCTGCCATAATTCGTTCTCGATTACGTCGAAATTGTTCACGTTCCTCACACGGATTCTCCGGCGATTCCTCAACCGTAACGACAACGTTACGGTTCTGCCACTCAACAGGAATGTCAATGAACGCTGATAGAATATCAGAATTTACTGTCGTTCGTATGGTCAGCATAAATTTATCTCCTTTGTCTTGATGATTAGTTGTATTTTATAATTTATTTATCCCGCATTTTACGCACCGTCTCTTTGTTCACTGGCGTTATCACTCCTTTTTCTGTTATTATTCCGGTAATGAGTTCCGCTGGTGTTACGTCGAACGCCGGATTATAGACGTTTATTCCGTCGGGGGCTGTTTGTTTGTTGAAGCCGTTTGTAATTTCACGCGGGTCGCGTTCTTCGATTGGGATTCTATTGCCGTCCGCCAGTGTCATATCGAATGTCGAGAACGGTGCGGCTACGTAGAACGGGACATTGTGATATTTCGCCAATACCGCTACACCATACGTACCGATTTTGTTTGCCGCGTCGCCGTTTGTCGCGATTCTGTCCGCGCCCACTACCACCGCGTCAACCTTGCCCTGCTTCATCACCATTGCCGCCATATTGTCGCAAATTAGCGTAACCGGTATCTTGTGTTCCTTCAATTCCCACGCCGTTAGCCGCGCACCTTGTAACAACGGTCGCGTCTCGTCGGCG
>JAITST010000121.1 GCA_031287585.1 Planctomycetaceae bacterium
GGGTGAACGCCCGCAAGTCTGCCGCAAGGTCGCACAACGATACGTCTATCTCGTGACCTATCGCCGAGATAACCGGTATTGCGGATGTTACTACGGCGCGTACAACCACCTCCTCGTTGAATGTCCACAAGTCCTCTTTACTGCCGCCGCCGCGAGTGATTACTATTACGTCAGCGCGGATCGCTCCCGTTTCAGCGATAGCGTTTACACATTTTATTATGTTCGCGATTCCTGCCGCCGCTCCTTCACCTTGTACCTTCGTTGGCGCTAACAGTACGTCAACTCGCTGCGTTCTGTTTCCTAGTACACGTATGAAATCGTTTGCCGCCGCTTTATGTTCCGCCGTTATCAAAACCACGTTTCTCGGGAACATTGGTAACGGACGTTTGCGGCGTTCGTCGAATAAACCGTCCGCACTCAACCGCTCGTACAACTGCCGGAACGCCAATTCGAGTGACCCTATCCCTTTCGGTTCGATACTTTCGACAATCAAACTGTAACTACCACGTTTGTCGTATATTTCAATTTTACCGCGACAGATTACTTCGAGACCATCGCGAATGTCGAATTTGGCTCGCTGAAGTTTGCTGCGCCAGATACAAGTGTTCAGTACCGCGTCGTCGTCTTTCAACGCGAAGTAGAGATGCCCGTTACTCGGCGACGGACGCGACACTTCGCCAACTACGAGAATATTTTGGAATTGCGGCTCCAAAACATATTTTAGTTGTTGAGTGAGAGCGGTTACTGATAATGGTTCAGGAGACGGGAGATAATTTGTTTCGGGAACGGTGACTGGAACAAGAGCAGTCGCGGGAACTTCACAAGTTTGTTCACCGTTATCGAAACCAAAGAGTGATTGGCTTTCGGGGGCGGAATTTGTGCGTTTCAATTCGCTCAGTCCTCCGATTCCGGTTCTACGAACAACGTTTCCATTATTTTCGTATTCCGTTCGATTGCCATTATTATACGTTGCTTTTCCACACCGTCACTGCCTACCGCGTCAACCGCGAATACATGCCGCTTTTCCGGCAAGCGTCTTCTAACCGTGAAACGTCCATCGTCGCTCAGTCTTACCGGCTCGTCGCAAATCGCAACTTGCACACCCGGCTCCGCCTGTCCGTAGATGACAATGTCTGCATCCGCGCTGAAATCGAAGTTCCGCCGCGTCCTTTCGGCTGCGGAACGTGCAATCATCGGCATATTCATCGGACGGTGCAATTTGTCCTCGAATACCGACCGCACGTCCTCATCATTTCGTTCCGATGCTCCAATACTCATCTCATACGTCATCTCGTCAACGTCTTGCCACGTTTCGCCATCGTCCTTTTGTTGGTGCGGTGTCGTGACAATATTACTCGCCGCGACAAGATAAAAATTGTTCGGCTGAAACGCATAACCTATCTCCACCTGAAATGCGCACGGCGGGTCGAGTACGTCAATGAACCAGTCACTCACGCCGCCGTGAATCGGAATATCACGGTATTTTATGCGGCGTTGGTGCGAACTATGCTCTGTTACGATTTTATAAACCCGCAGAATCGGTGTTGTCGCGTGCCAATTGTGAGCAAGTGCAACCTTCGCACGCTCAATTGTCCTCCGACTGATCTCCCAGTACGCCTGAATCCAGTACGGACCGCGAACGAGCAACACAAAACGGTCTTCGTCTTTGTCGCTTGTACGGATTGTACTGTTTTGAGCGAGACGTTGCCTCAATTGTTGCAATTTTTGCTCTGGTGTAAGTCTGACGGGACGCGGCTTTCGTTTCGCGGACGAACGCCGCTCACGCGGGTCACGGTTTTTCGCCCGTTCCGCTTTTTTCGCCGCATCAGCAAGTGCGGCGTTCGCAAAATCTTCAACCTCGCTCGGTTTCATTGGCGAATTCATCGCCAACTTCGTCCGCGAACGATTCGCAATCACCCGCACGAGCTCGTCTTTCCGCATCTCGTGCCAACCGACTACTTCCCAATGGCGTGCGATGTCTGACAAAAGTTTAACCGTTAATAGTTTAAGTCCGGCTACTGTAACCATTTATATTCCCCACAATTCACAAAAAATCAGAAAATAACAAAAATTATCCCAACCCGCCCCGAAAACGAATACACACCATTTTATCCAACTCCCCGTATATTACAAGGTGGGTGGCGGGGAAATTCTGAAGTTATTTTGTGATGTGGCGATATAATCGTTACGGTTGAAAATTGTGTTACTTACATTACCAATCAATAGATGTTGACAAAGAATCATTACTCCGCAAGGGGTATCCCTTTGAAGGTGGTTTTTAGAAGATGGCTAATCATAGTCCCGTTAGGGACGGAATATCGGTAGAAAACTCAATTTACAGTTATTCTGTATAAAACAACTTAAATGTACCTTCAAATTTAGGTCGTGTGCAGAATTTATGGGTGAATGTCGTGAAACGCCGAAATTATAGCGGTGTTGGCTGTCGAATCAATAATTTCGGGACATGAGCCAAACTTAGCCCCTACGGGGCAAGGATATAAAAACGTTACATAACATCTCTAAAATTTTCAAACGTGTACAAGATATTGGCAATTTCTAAAAACCCCTCTTGCCCCGCGTCGAAAAAGTGATAGAGGCAATTTCTAAAAACCCCTCTTGCCCCGCGTCGAAAAAGTGATAGAATACTTCGCACGTTTTTTTGTCCACATTTTTTATCCACTTACCAATCCCCCAAACAATGAGTCACTCACAC
>JAITST010000405.1 GCA_031287585.1 Planctomycetaceae bacterium
CCCCCACTAAAGTTTACACAGCCCGTCCTGACTGTATTCAACACGTGTTATTGAAATTTATTTGGAATCGGTTATAATTTTTCCTTTGTTATATCTGTATAGTAACCGTTTTGTCTATATAAATTATGAAAACATTTAAGGAGATACAATCGTTATTACAAACTTACGGGCAAGAACACTTGCTCGCGTTTTGGGATCAACTCGATGATAACTCGCGTAAGAAATTGGGTGAGCAGATACTCGCGATAGATTTTTATCAGTTACAAAAATACTACGCAAATCGTAACGCTCCGGCGGCGGCTGCGTTGCTCGCGGACAATGCGAAAGACCCGCCCGCTTATAAGTTTTCAACTGTTCCCGCTGGTACTCCCGATTGTGCCGCGCGTGTTGCTGTTTCCGCCGCCGACGCAGTTCGGACTGGTGAGGCGGCTTTGGCTGATGGTAAAGTTGGTGTTGTGCTTGTTGCTGGCGGTCAGGGAACGCGGCTTGGGTTTGAACATCCGAAAGGAATGTTTCCGATTGCACCTGTTTCAAACAACACTTTGTTTCAGATTCACGTCGAGAAAGTTGTTGCTACCGCGAAACGTTACGGTAAGCCCGTTCCGCTTTGTGTGATGACAAGTCCGGCAACACACGATGAAACGGTTGCGTTTTTCAATGCGAACGGTAACTTTGGTTTACCGGATGACGACTTGTTTGTGTTTTGTCAGGGAACGATGCCAGCGGTTGACGAGGCAACGGGACGTGTTTTGTTGGCAGAAAAAGATTCGCTTGCGTTGTCACCAGACGGACACGGCGGGATGCTTGCGGCGATAAATAAGTCAACGTTGCCAACTATCGCCGGTCGCGGAATCGAATCGTTGTTTTACTTTCAGGTTGACAATCCGCTTGTCAAAATTTGTTCGCCGGAGTACATCGGTTATCAACTTTTGAGCGGTGCGGAGATGACTTGTCAGGTCATACGAAAACGATTTCCTGATGACAGAGTTGGGAATGTTGTTGATGTTGACGGGCGATTGCACATTATCGAATATAGCGATTTGCCGCTTGACGTTGCGAAACGGACGCGGACGGACGGATCGCTTGCGATTTGGGCAGGGAGTATTGCGGTACACATTTTTGCCGTTGCGTTTTTGCAACGGCAGGCGGCGCAGACGTTACCAATTCATATCGCGCGAAAGAAAGTTGGTTATATTGATACCACAAACGGGGCAAAAATTTCGCCGGATAAACCGAACGCTATAAAGTTTGAAAAGTTTGTGTTTGACCTGTTGCCGTCGGCGGACAACGCGGTTGTTGTTGAAGTTGATGTACCGAATCATTACGCGCCGCTGAAGAACGCGGTGACGAGTGAGACAGATAACGAGCGGACTGTTCGTAACGATATTGTCGCACAATATACTCGTTGGTTGCAACGGGTGAACGTTACGGTTGCAGACGGAACGGCAGTTGAGATTTCACCTTTGTTCGCGTTGGATGAGAGCGAGTTAGTTGGCAAAGTCGATAGCGGACGAGTGATTGATTCGCCGATTTATTTTAAGTAGTAACAACGAAGGCGGAAAAATGTACCGTTCACGGAAAGCGTAAAAATTAGTGGGGAATCCATTGTAATAGGTTTTTCATCACGAAGACACGATGTCACGAAGGGCGGAAAAGGATTTTAGATTTGTGATTTGGGATATTAAAACAAAATCGAAAATAAAATCCCTTACTTATTTTTACACCCCCCGTTCGCAAAATCTTTACTCAATAACAACTTTGTGTTAAACTCTATCGCAAGTTGCACCAAAATCGCCCCGCTAATTTTGTCTTGGAAACTAAAACCATAAATCCAAATACAAACAGTTTTACCTTATTAAATAAAATGCAAAATTCGTCACTATCCCAGCGGCTTGCACATTCTCCATCGCGTTCTGCTATGGCGTTGGTTATTGTTTTGATTACTGTTGTTTTTCTCGCTCTTGCTGCTCTTATCTTTGCTCGTTTGATGTTTACCGAACGGCAAGGGGCTTATTTTTCGGGGCGGGAACGGCAGGTTCGTTTGTTGGCTGAGTCGGGAATTGAATCGTTGCGTATTACGTTGCTCAAAGATTCCGAGTCACTTTACGAACTCGGTGAGTTGTACGCCAACGAAGAATTGTTTCGCGGTTGCGTTGTCACAGACGGTGAAATCTCGATGACTGGTTATACATCCGGCACAACATTCGGCTCACGAACACAGGCGGACTTTCGCGACATCGGACGCTTTTCCGTCATCGCTTCCGCACTTGCGGACGACAGTACTTTAACCGGCGACAGCATACGTTACGGTCTCGAAGACGAATCGACAAAATTCAATCTGAAGTGGCTTGCGGCGACGGAAAAACAGTTGCCTGGTACCGGACGAACGTTTTTATTACGAATGCCCGGAATGACAGAGGAGATAGCCGACTCGTTGCTCGACTGGCTCGACGACGATGACGAAACACGTGAATACGGCGCGGAAAACGACTACTACGCAACACTTGACCCGCCGTATTACGCGAAGAACGGTATTCCCGATTCGCTCGACGAATTGCTGCTGGTCAAAGGAATTACGCCCGCGTTACTTTACGGGATTGACTGGAATAGGAACGGCAGACTTGACTTGGGCGAACCGGAGGAGACAACGCTCGACGAGGAGTTTGGGGTGACGGACGGTTCGCTCAATCTCGGTCTTATCTCGTATTTTACGCTTGACAGTTGCGAGACGACAATAAATCCGACAACCGGTTTGCCGAAAGTAAATATAAACAATTCCGACACAACCGCGTTACGTGAAGCGTTAGAGGAGCAACTTGATGACTCAACGTGGATTGATTACATTGTCGCGTACAAAGAGCAAACGGAAACGGTCAAGTCGATTCTCGAATTAGTCGAGAGTTCGACCGAAAGTTCCAACTCGGCAGAATCGCAATCGCCGTTCAAGCAAGACGCAACGTCAATGGCAAGTTATCTACCAATCTTGTACGATACGTTGACAACCAGTGATACGCCGATTGTCGGGCGAATCAACATCAATCAGGCATCACGCGGTATATTGATGACGTTAGTTGATGCAACTGCGGAGGAATCGACGGAAACAAGTACAGCGGCATCTGCCGCGACCGAAGCGGGAGCAAGTACAACGTCAGCCGGTAATTTAACGACCGATATGATTGAGGCAATCATAGAACAAAGAATCCTAAACCCCGCCGAGTTGGAATCGGATTCGGATATGCGTTATCCGTTCTGGCTCTACACGAGAGGAATAATAACAGACTTCGAGACACTGAAAAAATACGAGCCGTACATCTGCACGGGCGGTGCGGTGTACAAAGCACAGATAATTGGACGCTTCGACGAACAAAGTCCGGTAGTGAGATTGGAAGTATGGCTTGACGCGAGTAATTCAGCAAAACCGGCGAAGGTGATTCGTGTTCGCGAGTTGACAAATTTGGGACCGGGCTTCACCGCGACTGAGTTGGGAGTCGAGACGATGAACGATAGGACGGTACGGTAGATACATACTTGTCGCGGTTGTGAACAATTTTCAACCGTGACAAGTACATACGGACAAATTACACTATTGTACGAATAAAGAAAATTGAAAGCACAAAAAAGAAACCGCAAAAGATGCAGAGCGACTAACAAACTCTGCGTTCCGTTGTATCTTTTGTGGTTAAAATATCCCAGAACCATTCACACCTTTTTTAACAGGAGAAAAAAATGTATCCAAGAATTATCACCACCTTCATCATTATCGTTTGCCTTTACGCACCCGTTTTTTCACAGGTTCATTCGCACGGTTTGGCTGTGACGAGTTCGCGGTTGGCTTTTGTGCCGTACAACTTTGAACGGCGCAACGTTGGCGAGAACGATGTTTTGATTGACATTCTCTACACCGGAATTTGTCATACCGACGTTCACTTCGCCAAAGGTGACTTCATTGAGGGGGACGTGCCGGATGGTTATTATCCGCTTGTGCCGGGGCACGAGATTGTTGGACGTGTCCGCGAGATTGGTAAGAGTGTTACCAAGTTTAAGGTCGGAGATTACGCTGGCGTTGGTTGTCTGGTCGATTCGTGCGGCGAGTGCGAACAGTGCCGGCGCGGCGAAGAACAGTATTGCGCAAAACTCGTACCAACTTACGCGGGCGTGGATAAGACGGGTCAAAAAACTTACGGAGGTTTCTCGGATTGCGTTGTTGTCACCGAACGTTTCGCGATGAAGATACCGGCAACTGTTCCGCTTGAACGTGTTGCCCCGCTGCTTTGTGCTGGAATCACGACGTACTCGCCGCTGAAGTATAATAACGTGAGGAGCGGGAGCAAGGTTGCGGTTGCGGGATTCGGCGGACTCGGACACCTCGCGGTGAAGTACGCGGTTGCGATGGGAGCGGAGGTTACGGTGTTCGATGTTGTTGAGAGTAAACGTCAGTTCGCGGCTGATATTGGTGCGAAACGGTTTGTCAACACGCGAAACGCCGACGAACTTCTCAACACTGCCGATTCGTTTGACCTGATACTGAACACTATTCCGGTAAACCACGATGTTGAGATGTATGTGAAGATGTTGCGGATTGACGGAACGATGGTTATACTCGGCGTACAGAAAAAGGGGCAGGTGCCAACGATTCATACTGACCAATTGTTCGGACGGCGAAAGATTTACGGTTCGTTAATCGGCGGAACAGTGGAAACGCAAGAGATGCTGGATTTTTCCGCGAAGCACAAAATTTTTCCCGATGTTGAGATAATAAACAACGACGCGAAAACGGTTGACAAGGCGTTTGAAAATCTGGACAACGGTAAAGCACCGTTTCGGTATGTTATTAAGATTAAACCGTGATTATCGAACCGTAAATGGAGAACACGAATTCGCGAGGTATGAGAAAGTATTCGGGTACGTTACCGTGTTTGCCATTCGCGTTGTTGTCATATAATTTATCTGGTGTTGTCAATTCAGTATAGATGTCCAGTCTTTGCTATTGTGCAATTAGCATACAGTAAAGACAAAATTTCTATACCGATTTGACAATACAGAAAATTGCATATAATACTGTCGTTATACCTAACACGTTTGAAAATTGTAGAGACGTTATACGCAACGTTTCTACATCCTTGCCCTGTAGGGGGCATACCTTTGAAAATGTTTTTTTTAGATTTATGATTTTAGATTGTTTTTACAAAATCTAAAATAACACCTATCCTTACCGCCCCTTATCTATCTGTGAAAATATCAGTCACAAAATCGTTTTTTTCACAGGTAGTTAAGGATAGAGTATTTAACACGAACCACACGAAATACACGAACATCAAGATAAAATTTCGTGTGGTTTGTGTTAAAAATACCGAATACAATTGAAAATTGCGTATTCACATCGCCAAGTGTGTAGTCCCGGTAGGGACGATATGTCGGTAGAAAATATGCTAACAAGAATACAAGACCCGTAGGGATGAAACGTCGGTTACAACGGTCACCATCGACACATCGTACTTATGGGACTAAATTTTTTTACCATTCGTTTTCTACCGATATTCCGTCCCTTACGGCAAAAGTATTATCACAAGTATTTTTGGCTAAGTGGGGTAATCAAATTCTCTGTGGAATCATCTCACATCGCAAAGTTGAACACCTGCTTACCGCTCTTGGTAACTGTGACCTCTTGTTCGGACGCAGAACCGAAATTTGACGGTGCGATGTCCCGGTATTCTACCTTTGATTTCATCGGGTCGGGGTCGTCAACACGTGAACCGGGTACTTCTTCCATTACCGTAATCCGAACCTTGTAATCACCTGCTACAAGCCCTTGCTGTGCTGGTATTGAATACTTGCCGTTGGTTATTGTCGAACCGGATTGTGTTCTCTCGGTCTGACTTCCAACCGGTTCAAATTCAATACTGCCTCCATTGACTGGCTTACCGCCGATTGTAACTTCGCCCTCAATCGCCAGCCGTCCCTGCGGATTAGAACTACTACAACCGCAGACAAACACCAAACATAAACAAACAGGAATAAAAATTTTGTACATAGTTGTTAAAACTTTCTAATTAAATTATGAAAATTGGGGACGAATACGTATTACGTTTACGTCAAGAAACATTTTGCCCTCTACATCGAAAAACTACACTAATTACTCACCAGCAGCATCGCTGCCGCACGAACTTGCCAATGCCCGCCAGATGTCAATGTTGATAGTGTCGCTGCGAAACTTAACTGACGCATCGCCCATCGCCGTTTGTACACCGCCGCTGTGATAACTGCGTGCGGCTTTATAACTACAATGTACCGCCGGTGCTGGTCCGATAGGAAATTTGTCTTTGTTAAGAGTTGTATCTGTACCGTAATTAGGATGAAATTGATCACCTATTTTTGAATTAGGTCCGAGATAACCGGTAAAATACGTCGCGGATCCAAACCAAATCAAACCGCGCAAATCGTTTATTCCGCCGCTAAACTGACCTTGTATGGACTCACCAAACGCTAACGTGTTTGAAAGTCCGTCTAATACTTCGGTCATTTTGACACAGACAACACTATTCCTATTTCCGACCGCGTACATTCCGCATTTTGCTTCAACAGTTTGAGTGTTAGTAACAGAAAACGGAACGCCTATCCATAATGTTGTCAATGCGTTGGCTGAGTAAGTATCTGGTACTGCGGCATTACCACAGCAAACAACATAATTATGATGTTTGTAACTGGTATAAGTCGAATCAACATCGCCATCTGTCGGGCATGTGTAAACTGGTATCCGCAGACCGCCAAGCACATCTTTGTTACCCTTCGTGAATCCGGTATCGAGAGTGTTATCGTGATAAGAACGTTTGAAATTGTACGACGAATACAACGCGGTTTGCTCAATATGAGGCCAAAGCAATTGCGCCCACGTAATCGCGGTATCACCTTTTGCACCGCACGGCAACGTTTTCCAAGTGTCATGGTAGTTATGCGACGCGAGCGCGATATTTTTCAGATGGTCTGAACAAGTCATACGTCTCGCCGCTTCACGTGCCGCCTGAACTGCTGGTAGCAGTAACGCAATCAGCACACCGATAATCGCTATCACGACTAATAGTTCTACAAGTGTAAAACCGTTAAAAGTTTTTGGTTTAATGTTTAAGTTCATAGTACTGGTTCCTTATTAAAAAGTTGTTGAAAAAAAGTTACTGCGACACTACTTCGCCGCCGCGCGTCGTTGCCATTGCCCGCCACACGTTGACGTTAATAGTGTCAGAAAATAAACGAACAGCCCCGTCAGCAAGAGCCGCGTTTACACCGCCGGAATGATGCGAGCGTGCTGATTGGACAAAAATATCATTTGTCAACGCTATTATCGGATGACGCGGAGAGTGTAACGTACCGCCATCTTTGAAAGTTGTCGGTGCGGTAAATAGTGTATTGTCAGGAGTACGAGTGTTTGGTGTACGATACGCGTGAAAAACGGAACCGTCTCCCCACCAAATCAAACCGCGAATATCAACTGTACCCGCACCGTGTGCAGTTGGATGTCTCGCGCCTTGAACAGTTTCTGATACCGCAACCGTATTGGAGAGTCCATCACTAACTGCTGCCAACGAGACCCATTTGTAACCTTCCGACCATGATGTCCCGCTGCCAACACGACAACCACCCCAGAACATAGCACCATTATCTATTGTTACATCACCATAAGGAGCCCATCCGCGTCCCTTGTTGTTTGTTCCTGTACCGGGGTTATCAAAAAAATACGTTCCGCTTTCGCCGACACTGACAACCATGTTATGATGCATATAGCTACCGTAAGTGGATTTGCGATCAGCATCTGTCGGACACGAGTAAGTTGGAATACGAAGATTTGAAAGCAAATCTAGGTTACCTTTTGTGAAACCGGCATCAACAGTGTTATTGTTGTAGGCACGGTTAAAGTTGTAAGAAGAATACAACGCGGTTTGCTCAATAAACGGTAACGTGAACAACGCCCAAGTACCGAGAATGCTGGCTTTTGCACCGAGCGGGAACGACTGATGAATGTCGTGATAATTTTGGAATGCCAAAGCAACATTTTTCTGATTGCTTTGGCAATTCATTCGGGCTGCCGCCTCACGGGCGGCTTGCACAGCGGGCA
>JAITST010000417.1 GCA_031287585.1 Planctomycetaceae bacterium
GACTTAGCCATATCTTCCGCGGAAGACCGCCGTTTGGTTTTATGAGTTAAAGTTTCTGACATATAAGTATATTAAAAGTGAAAACACAATATAAACAAGAACCGCATATTCTACCAAAAAATACACGTTTTGCAAGGTGATGGAGTTCACTGTTTTACTCCCTGCCTGACAAAATCGTGAAAAATACCATTATGGTAAAGAATATCGTAAGCGTTCACGGATGTTTTTTTTCACCACTAATACACGAAAGCACGAAGAAAGAAAAGAATTTTAGATTGATTTTAGTACAAGCATTCTCGTCGGTAACAATGTACATACATTACAATCTAAAATCATAAATCTAAAATCCTTCTGTATTCTTCGTGACATCGTGTCTTCGTGGTGAATCTTACCATGTCTGTGAAAAAATTCTGGTAGGGGGGACTGGCGGAAGCGTTTGAAATTTGGGAAAATTGTTTTGCTGTTTATCAGTGATGTGCTGGTAAATTATAGCGATTACAGTTTTCTCAATTTTTATAGATGAGACACAAATTATGAGTAGTACAATTATTGACATTAAGGCGCGTCAAATTCTTGACAGCCGTGGTAACCCGACAGTTGAAGCGGATGTTACACTTGCAAATGGTTCATTCGGACGGGCAGCCGTGCCGAGCGGTGCCAGTACCGGTGTTCACGAGGCATGCGAACTTCGTGATGGTGACAAGACCAAGTATCTTGGTAAGGGCGTATTGAAGGCAGTTGAAAATGTGAATGCACAGTTGGCAGACGAACTTGCTGGTTTCGACGCACTCGACCAGTCGGCTATTGATGCCCGCTTGATAGAACTCGACGGAACAGAGAACAAAAAGAAACTCGGCGCGAACGCGATTTTGTCGGTATCTATCGCAGTCGCGAAAGCCGCCGCCGATTTCTGTGACCTGCCGCTGTACCGCTACCTCGGTGGTGTCGGCGCGAGACTGTTGCCCGCTCCGATGATGAACGTCATCAACGGCGGCGCGCACGCCGACAACGATGTCGATATGCAGGAGTTTATGATTTTCCCGCTCGGTTTTACATCGTTCACCGACGCGATTCGCGCCGGATGCGAAACATTTCACGCCTTAAAAAGCGTGCTGAAAAAGAAAGGGTACAGCACCAATGTCGGCGACGAAGGCGGTTTTGCTCCCGAATTGAAAAGCAACGAAGAAGCGTTGCAAGTCATTGTCGATGCCATCGGCAAAGCCGGTTATGAACCCGGTAAGCAGATTTACATTGCGATGGACTGTGCGTCGTCCGAGTATTACGACAAGGACAAAAAAACATACACCATCGGCGGAAAAAAGAATCCCGCCAACGGAAAAGCACACAGCAGCGAAGAAATCACCAATTTGCTCGCCGATTGGTGCAGCAAGTATCCGATTGTCAGCATCGAAGACGGTCTCGACCAAGACGACTGGGACGGTTGGAAGTTGTTGACTGAAAAACTTGGTAAGACAGTTCAACTTGTAGGTGACGATTTATTTGTTACGAATACTAAACGTTTGCAACGCGGTATCGACGAAGGAATCGCGAACTCGATTCTTATCAAGGTCAACCAGATTGGTACGTTGACAGAGACAATCGAAGCAATTCAGTTGGCTCATCGTAACGGTTACTCGTCGATTTCGTCGCACCGCAGCGGTGAGACGGAAGACGCAACGATAGCCGATTTGGCTGTCGCACTCGGTACCGGACAAATCAAGACCGGTTCGGCATCCCGTACTGACCGTATGGCGAAGTACAACCAACTCATCCGTATCGAAGAGCAACTCGGTGCTGCCGCTTGCTATGGCGGTCAGTTGTTTCCGAAACTCAAAGCACGTTGCGGTTGCGGGTGTAAAAAGTAGAATCGTTCACGCGATTTGACGTAATGTAAGGGCGGGGAGTTATTTACCCGCCCTGATTTTTTTTGTTTTTGTTTTTAGATTTCGCGGCAAAAACAATTATCAACCGTGAAAAGTATAAAACATACGCCGCTCACATCCACTTGTATATCGTCTGTATCAACTGCGTTGCGTTAATTGGTTTTACGCAGTAAGCGTCCATTCCCGCTTCGATACAATTTCTTTCGTCTTCTGTGGTGGCGTTGGCTGTTAGGGCTATTATTGGGATGTGGTTTGGGTGTTGTTTTGTTAGTTTTTCACGGTTTTGTTTTTCCATCTTTCTTATTTCTCTTGTTGCGTCGAAGCCGTCCATCTCCGGCATTTGGCAGTCCATTAGTATTAAGCCGTAAGTGTTCGCCTGAACTGCCTTGCACGCTTCAATTCCGTTCGACGCTATATCAAACTTAAACTTTGAGTTATTCAGAATCTCGCCTACGACTATCTGGTTAATCTTGTTGTCCTCTACAATCAAAATCTTCGCGTACACACGTTCTTTACCGTCACTTGCCGCCGTATTTTTATCAACGAGATTCGTACGCATTATCCCTGATATTACCGTGTTATCCGTTTTCGTTTTACCTACCAACAATTCCAGTATCGAATTGAACAACGCGGAAGAGTAAACCGGCTTACTGATATGTCGAATGTTCGTGTTACCGCGAGTCACCTCTGACTCCTCACTTGTCAGCGGCAAGAGATAAATCACTGGCAAAGCGTTCTCGCCGCTTGCTAAATCGTTCACTACTTCAACATCGCCGTTTTTGTACAGCGAACTATCAATAATCGCCAACTGAAATGGTCGCCCGCTCGCCGCCGCCTGTTTGATAGCCGTCATCGCCTCCGCCTCCGACTTGAACGCACTTACATTCATCCCCCAATTGTTAATTTGTTCAAATAACGACTTCCGCAGTACACTATTCTCCTCCGCCACTATCACCGTTCGTCCCGACAAATCAATACTCCCGTGCCACACTTCCTTTGCGTCCGGTCGGCTCTTATCTGCCAATAGCGGTATCACAATCCAGAATGTCGAACCAATTCCCTGTTCACTTTCAACACCAATTTCACCGCCCATCAGTTGCATCAACTGCCGTGAAATCGCGAGTCCAAGTCCGGTACCGCCGTGACTTCGCGACGATGTCGATTCAACTTGCGAAAACGCTTTGAACAACTTTTCCTGATTATCAGTTGTCACACCAATCCCGCTGTCAATCACGTTACACCGTACAAACATCCGCTCGTCACCGTCCCGTGCGGGCAACAGCGACACATCAACCCTAACACCGCCGCTATCGGTAAACTTCACCGCGTTCCCAACAAGATTTATCAACACCTGCCGCAAACGTTCGCTGTCACCAATAACATAACGCGGCACGTCGTTCGTAAAGTTACCACAAAGTTCGAGTTTTTTCTCCGTTGCGCGTGATGCCAAAATCCCAAGCACCGACTCAACTAACTCGTGCAGGTCAAACTGTAATGATTCAATTTTAAGTTTACCCGCTTCGATTTTCGAGAAGTCGAGAATATCGTTGATGAGTGATAACAATGCACGCCCCGACGATTTCAAAAGTTGTGCGTACTCTTTCTGTTTCTTCGACAACTCCGACTGCAACAACAAATCGGACATCCCGATAACACCGTTCAACGGCGTTCGTATTTCGTGACTCATCGTCGCGAGGAACTGACTCTTCGCAACACTCGCCACCTCCGCCCGCTTTGCCATCTCGTTCGCGCGTTCTGTCGAACGTTCCAACTCCGCGTTTGTATTTTCGAGTTCTTGTAACGTGTTTCGTAATTCCAGTAACGCCTGCTTCTCACGTGTTATATCAACGCACGTTCCGCGTATCCGTAATAATTCGTTTTTCGCGTTGTAGAGAATACGTCCTGAAATACGTGCTAAAATCGTATGACCGTCCTTATGAACAAGTTTATATTCGAGATCACGGAAAATCTCAACTCGTTTCGCTATCTTTTGTGATAAGTTGTATTCGAGAAGTTTAATAAATTCGCTTGACACAATATCGCGAGGTACTTTCCCGATGTATTCCGACGTTTGATAACCAAGTATTTCAGTGAATCGGTCAGAGACGTATGTGAATTGTAATTGCGAGTTGAGTTCCCAAATGAATTCGCCTGTTGCGGCAACGATGTCCTGAAACCGCTCTTTGGAATACGCGAGTGCTTCAACAATCTGTCGGCGGCGGATTGCTGTCGCGATTTGCATTCCTATCGCGCTAACTATTCCTTCTTCTATATCCGACCACGTATGTTCTGAATGACAATCGTCAAGCCCGATGAATCCCCAGAGCGTTCCATCGAACATAATCGGTGCGACAAGAACTGATAAAATACCGCCCGACGAGAGCAATTTCTGCTCGGAGGGCGACATATCACTGGCAATACTGTTCACGCAACGGCATTGTTGAAACGTTTCTATCCAATACGGCATTTGAGCGTCCATATCAAGGTTCTCGGTAATGCTCAAACCTTGCGACGGCTTTGTACTTTCTGACCACTCATAAATTTGGGTCGCGTGCAAATTGTTGTTGTCGCTGGATTCGTTTTTATGAATCCGCCAAAGTTGAATACGGTCAACGTTAGCGGCGTGACCGAGTATGTCTAATACTTGCCACATTGTGTTGTCGAATTCGCTCTCGTCATTGAGGAGAAGTTGCACCGCACGGTTCACGGCTTGGAGTAACGTGTTTTGACGGCGTAAAAGTTGTTCTGATTTTACACGTGCGGTGATGTCGTTGAAGAACAGTATGTTGCGGTTCGAGTCAACTTTGATGCCGGTAAGTTCAACAGTTTTCTCGTTACCGGCGGCATCTAAAATTTGGAACTCTACCGACGGAACGATACCGGTAGCCATAAGTTTGTCGATGATTTCTTGTCCCATCTGCCGAATGAACGGCGGCTGTTTTTCGGCAAACGTTGACGTTTGAATGTCTTCACTCGAACGTCCGAGTATCTGACAAACCGCGGGATTGGCTTCGATGTACTTTCTGTTATCGTCAAGCATCGCGATTCCGTAAGGTGCGGATTCGACGTATGCGTAGTATTGTTGAGCATTGATTTTGAAGTGTTCGGCATTGCGGTAACGTTCGGTGATGTCGCGACCGATACCGAGTACGCCGATAATAGTCCCGTCGTGTGAACGCAAAGGAGATTTGATAACCTCAATAAATACTTCGCCCGGCGAACCGTCCATCCACAACTCGAACATTATCGGTTCACCTGTGGACATAACAAGATTGTCTTCACGGGCGGTAATCGAATCTGTGTCGCGGGAAAAAAGTTCACTCTCGGTCTTACCAACGATTTGCTCAATAGACTTACCTATCAAATTCTCGAACGCGGGATTAGCAACCAAAAAAACTCCGTTGACATCCTTGACAAACAAAGCATCCGGCAAGGAGTCAATGATGTTTCTCATACTGTTATCAAAAGCAACAGTCGGCAATGATGATGATTCGTGTTGTTTATTCATAGCAATAATGAAAAAATGGTGAAAAAACGCGAATTACAAACGGTTGTAGGTCAATTGTAACAGAAAT
>JAITST010000002.1 GCA_031287585.1 Planctomycetaceae bacterium
TGAACATCTCAAACGAATTCAGTCGCTAGGTAAAAAATCGGTAATGATGATTGTCTCCGAAGGCGACACCTACGGCGGTGCGTACGATATACAGAAGAAACTGAGTGAGGCGGGAAATCCGTTCGATTCAAGGGTCGTTGTGCTTGGACACATTCTTCGCGGAGGATCACCATGTCCGGAAGACCGAATCCTCGCGGCAGAACTCGGAGCGTTTGCGGTAGAATCGCTGCACAATGGAGCAACATCGGTAATGGCAGGGAAAATAGGCGGTGAGTTATCACTTACACCGTTGCAAGATTGTATTACCGACCACAGGAAAGTTTCGGAGAGTATGAAGGAACTATTGAAAGTTCTGGCTAGTTAGGATAGTTGGTTTTAGATTTATGATTTTAGATTTTATTGTAACATACAAAATCAAAAATCTAAAATTAAAAAATGTTTATATGTTTATCTTTGCTGTTATTCTTGGTTTCTTTGCGTTGCTTTGCAGCGCGGTTTTTAGCGGTGCTGAAACCGCGTTTTATCGGGTACCGCGAATTCGGTTGAAGATTGACGCTGTTGACGGCAATCGGACGGCACGGTTTTTCATGTGGTTGTCCAAAACGCCGTCGCTCTTTGTTGCTACTTTACTTGTCAGTAACAATATCGCGAACAATGCTATCTCGATGGCTACCGTTATCATTGTGCAATGTCTCGCACCTGCGCAACAAGGTGTAGCCACCGAAATTGTCTCTACCTTGATGCTCGCTCCGATTCTGTTTATCTACGGCGAGATGTTTCCAAAATACATCGCGTTGAACATACCAAGTACGTTTTTACATCGTTTTTCACCGATATTGTTTGTTGTATTTCTGCTGTTTTTGCCGCTAACTATTTTTCTTTGGTTGGTAAACCGTCTGATAACCGCGTTCCAATCGACGGATAGAAAAGACGTCGTATCGTGGATAGCCGCACGTAACGAACTAGGTCGCGTACTAGACGAAGGTTACAACGCGGGCGTGTTAGAAAAATCGCAACGTTATCTTGCTAACAGCGTTTTCTCTGTCGCAACAACCCCAATCGGCGATGTCTGCACGCCGCTCACCGACTACCCAACGTTACAGCGTTCCGACTCCATCGACCACGCAATCCGCGTCGCATGTGAACATCGTGTATCAGAACTGCCGGTTTTAGAAAACGAAATGCCTATTGGTTACGTTCGGGTTATAGATATTGAACAGACAATCAGAACACTGAAAAACGACGACGGTAATGATAACGGCAGCCCGAACGGAATAATGTTACCGTTGCGCGAGTTTGTGGAAATAGACAGCAATTACTCACCAATAACCGCAATGTCGCTATTTCTCGCAACATCCGAAACATTCGGCTGCGTGATAGAACCAAACAAAAACGTCTGCGTAGGCTTGCTGCACCGCGATACACTGCGAAAGTTATTGTTTCCGAAATGAGGTATGGAGTG
This sequence comes from Planctomycetaceae bacterium, assembly GCA_031287585.1. GTDB lineage: Bacteria > Planctomycetota > Planctomycetia > Pirellulales > Thermoguttaceae > UBA8133. Next base: position 1,463 of record JAITST010000002.1, read on the forward strand.
TAAAAATTAGTGGAGAATCCATTTGGCATAAATTTGCTGGCTGTCGTAACAGTAAATAAGTAGCGAATATATTTTTCACCAGTCGCCAAAATTCCCTGTAAAATTGCCCTTTTTATTTTCCGCCAAATTTGCTATTATACGTTGTGTACTTTACGATGTTCTCACCGCACAACGTTACGCAATGGGAAATTTCAGGCAACATCTAACAACCAGCACGCTTACTGGAGCCGTTTACGGCGTTACGGGAGCGGTCTGTGGTTTGCCGACGACGAGTTGTTTGCTCGCGGGCGGCGGGTGTTCGCTTGCGGGCTTGTTACCGGACATCGACAGCAATTCGAGCCGCTCGTTCCAAGAGTGCATTTATCTTGCGGCAGGTGTGACCGCGATGCTTTGTGCGAACCGTCTCAAAGAGTTTCCGATAAACCCCGAAGTTGTGACACTGGTTGGAGTGGGCGTTTTCCTGTTCGTGCGGTTTGTTATTGGTACTGTCATCTGCAAAGTCACAAGCCATCGCGGTATGTGCCACAGCATACCCGCCGCGATAATCGCAACCGAAATCGCGTTTCTGATTTCGACTGGCTCGGTAGAAATTCGGATATTCAAAGCGTTCGGTCTATTCTGTGGTTTTATATCGCACTTGATACTGGACGAAATTTTCAGCATTGACCTTCAAGGTCATCGAATAAAAAAATCGTTCGGTACTGCTCTAAAATTTTTCGATCCAAAAAGTACGACAACAACGGTTTTTGTTTACGGGACTTTGGTCGCATTGTTATTGGTCACAACACAGGAGCCGCAATTAACACAGTCGTTAGTGTTGCCGTCAGTCCGCACGGCACCGGAATATGCGTGGGCGGATTCTGATGACAAACCGGACCAAAAAAACAGCGAACCAGCGTCGTTCATAAAAAAGTCGCGTTCAATGTTAATACAGGAAACGCCGGTAGATACTCAAAGTGAAAACGTAAAAGAAGCCGTGAACGCAGTTGCAAACGCGGTAGTAAACGAAAGCGAAGTTGTTTCACAACCACTGCCGCAACAGGGTTACAAAGTTCAATCACAAACGCCGCCGCAACCCAAAACGCAACCAACAGACAGCCGCGAACACTTGCTAACAACCACCGAACAACAACCAATAATCCCGTCAGACCCCGAACCAACAATGGTATCAATTCGTCCGATGACAGCAATTAACAACTTGGAACAAGCAACACCGACGGAAGTAATCCAAATGCCTTCGATAGGTACAGTACCAATGTTGCCGCAACGTCCGGCGTTTTAGTTTGTAATCCGAAACACAAGCAACGCATACCGCGTTTTGATTTTTTTGTAACATTCCAATAATTCCAATGGCTCGTCATATAGTTTTACAGTCGATTCTACTCGCGGAACACATCTACATGGACACCGCCACGAATAAAAGG
>JAITST010000055.1 GCA_031287585.1 Planctomycetaceae bacterium
CTGCAATCCAAAGTTCACTCTTTTGCACCTTGTCCGCGACGATATGAAGCAGCGAACGCTTGTGAAGCGACGAATGTGTACCGAGTACAACGCCAAACATCAATTCCATCGTCGTTGAATAGTTTGTCCAACTGCGACGCGGGCAGAAGACGCTGAAGCGTTGCACGAACAAGAGCGGTAAAAGGAGTTTTGAGATCATACTTTGAGAATACGATATCGTAAATGTCCATCGTGATTCCTTTCAATCGGGAGTGAAAAATATGGACAAATTGTAAGACACCTTCAAAGGGATGCCCGTAAGGGGTAAGGATTCTTTGATGATGCTAAATCTAAAATTCTTTTCTTACTTCGTGCTTTCGTGCCTTTGTGGTTGATATTACTATGTCCGTGAACAATTACAAAAAATAACACACACCAAACCCCAAAAATTTTCCAAAACGGGGCTTGAATTGAATTTGAATACTGGTTACAATTATATACCGTTGTGTTTTTTTATTGGCGTTGCTCATCGCGGCGTTGTCATTTTTTTGTTTGAGGTTTACGTGCCAGGAACGAGTGTTATTGGGCTTCAGTGGGGAGATGAAGCGAAAGGTAAGATTGTTGACTTGCTCACCGAGCGTCACAATGTCGTTGTCCGTTATCAAGGCGGTGCGAACGCCGGGCATACTGTTGTTTTCGGCGGGAAAAAGTATAAATTGTCGCTAGTTCCGAGCGGAATTTTTCATCCCACCGTTCAATGTGTGATTGCTGGCGGTGTTGTCATTGACCCCGTTCAGTTGCTCTCTGAAATAGACCGTTTGGCTATCGAAGGGATCGTTATCGGCGACAAACTTTTCATCAGTGACCGCGCTCACGTAATCTTCCCTTGGCACAAACTCGAAGACCGCGTATATGACGAAATCGGCGGCGGCGAGGCAATTGGTACGACTATGCGCGGCATCGGACCGTGTTACCGTGACAAAGTCGGACGCTCGCAGGCGATACGTTTAGGCGAACTATTTCGCGACGACTTCAAATCGCGTGTCGAAACGATAACCGAATCAAAAAACAAAATCCTGAAAGCATACGGCTGTACCGAGTTACCCGACGCAAACCAAATTTTCGACGACTATACTGCTGCCGCAAACCGGCTCAAACCGTACTGCATCGACACAACCGCGTACCTCCTCAACGAAATTGACAAAGACACGCCGATACTCTTTGAAGGCGCACAAGGTGCGTTGCTCGACGTTGACCACGGCACGTTTCCATACGTCACCAGCAGTAACAGCAGCGGTGTTGGTATTGCGGCGGGAAGCGGTGTTCCGGCTAGGTTCATCAGCAAAATGATTGGTGTAATCAAGGCGTACACAACACGAGTCGGCGGCGGTCCGATGCCGACCGAGCAAGACAACGAAGTGGGCAACAAGATACGTGAGAACGGCAACGAGTACGGTACGGTGACAAAACGCCCAAGACGGTGCGGTTGGTTCGACGCGGTTGCGGCACGTTACACCGCGAGGTTGAGCGGAGTTGACGCGGTTGCGATAACGTTGCTGGACGTGTTGAGTGGTATTGGCGAGTTGAAAATTTGTGTTGCGTACAAAATTGACGGACACGAAACAACGGATTTCCCGTCGGAGTGCGAAAAGTTGCGGCGAGCGGAACCGGTTTACATAACGATACCCGGATGGAACGAAGACATAAGCCAAGTAACAGATTTTAATAAACTGCCAAACGCAGCAAAAATGTACGTAAAAAAAATAGCGGAACTACTGAAACATCCGGTAGAAATCGTATCAGTAGGGGCAGACCGGAAACAAACAATGTATGTATAGTGTAACGTTTCTGCGAAATGTATCACATCGTAAGACGTTAAATTTGTAATTCCTTTACTAACCATTTTTACTCAGAAAGAAAAACTATGTCAAAAAACCAATTTCGCAACGCTTTTACGTTGCTCGAACTAATCGCCGTGCTGGTTATTTTAGTTGCCCTTACCGCACTGCTTGCCACAAGTGTTTTTGAACGTATTAAACGTGCGAACATTTCGGCGACGAAAGTACAAATCGGTAACTTCACCCAATCGCTCGAACGTTACCAACTGGATCACGGCTCGTTTCCGACAACGGAACAAGGTCTGAATGCGTTGATTTATATTCCGTCAAACGAATTGCAAGCCGTGACGGGCGGTGCTGTGCCGATGAACAACGGTATGATGAGTTCGACACCCGGAGCGAATATGGGGGCAACATCACTATCGACCGACTCGCTAGGCAACGCTATGATGTCCGGAGCAATTGATCCGGCAACGGGTGCGCCGATGGGCGGGGTAGTGCCATCCGCTGGACCTGATACGATGCCAATGACTGGCGGTGCAATGCCTACGAACGGAATGCCGATGACAGGTGACCCAATGATGATGGGCGGCGCGATGCCTGCGGGGGCAATCGACCCGATGACAGGGATGCCGGTGAGTGGAACAACCGGAACGGGAATGACGGGTATGTCGAACTGGACACAGTCAACGTTCAATCCGCAATTATATGTCAACGCAAGAATGCGTCCCGAACCGTATTTCGAGAGTAACGAAGGTAAAATTCCGAACGACCAATGGGGAATGCCGTATCACTACGAATACTCGCTGGTAAACGGAATCAACCCAAGAACCGGCAAAAACTCACCCGCAATCTGGTCGTCTGGACCCGACAAAACTGACAACACAGATGACGACATAAGGAACTTTGACCCGGTACAAGTTGCGGATCAGTTAAAATTAACACCGAATACAATGAACCCGATGCAGCCAAACCCAATGGGTATGGACGGCGGTATGATAGACCCGGCAACAGGAATGCCCAATCCCGCGATGCCGACACCGGGCGGTTACCCAACAACGCCAACGCCGGGCGGCTACCCGACAACGCCAACACCGGGCGGCTACCCGACAACGCCGCCAGCAACGGGTTTCCCGCCGACACAGCCAACGCCGGATGGCGGTTTTCCGGCACAACCGCCAATGACGGTACCGGGGACTTAGTAATGTGTCCCTACCCGTAAGGGGTAAAATCTTGATGCTCCCGTGCGCTAGCACGGGGTAAGACTGTCACGAAAATCAACCCCGCAAGGGGTTGAACAAAGTGTTATGTTAGCGGTATTCTTTGTTGCCCCCTGCACGGTAAAAGTATTATCACAAGCAGTATTTGAGTAAATACTGCTTGCGTTGTATCTTTGAGAAAAGTTGTGATTTCGCAAATTGCTGTCACGTGCCGACAAACCAAATCAATCAAATCATTGTCGCTGGTGATAACAAAATCTGGATAGCAACTCCGACTGGTTTGGTACGCTCGGACAGTTCACTGAAAACGTTGTACTACGTTCGCGGCAAAGATTACGCGGATAAAGTTCGCGGCTTGTATGGCGGTGCGCCGAAGGATTGGAAAGAGTGTTCAAACGAAGTGAAAGAATACTTGTTACCGGAAGATTACATAACTTGTGTTGCGGAAGACGCGACCGGAACAATCTGGCTCGGGACGCGGCGACGCGGTTTTATGGCGATTGACCCGAAGACCGGACGACGCGGTACTGGCGACCGCGAATCAATGGGAATGGCG
>JAITST010000294.1 GCA_031287585.1 Planctomycetaceae bacterium
ATAGCGGCGATAAACAAAATATCAAACAATAGGGGAATCGTACCCTCTTTTGTTTGTAACGGATTTCGCTTTGCATTTATTGGGAAAGACCGCATCAAGTGTTGCCTTCGCATCATTACACTCCCTTGACGGTCGTTTTTTTGTTATGAAACACATAATTTTTCTTTGCGAGTTTGGTTCGTTGAACGGCGGCGAACGGTCGTTGTTGGCTGTTCTGCCGTTTTTGTTGCGGGGCGGAATTGATGTTGGTGTTGTTGCGCCGGCGGCAGGCGAGTTTGCTTTGAAACTTCGCGAACTTGGGATTACTCATTTGCATTTACCTTTTACCGCAAGCGATTTGCCGGAATTGAAACGTTCGCTTCTTACCGACTTGTTACAACGGCAAACTTTCGACATCTTACACGCCAACTCGCTCTCGATGGGTTGTTTGAGCGGTGATATTGTCGAACGTCTCTCACTTGCCAGCGTCGCTCACTTGCGTGATATGATAAAACTTTCACCGCCGAAGATTGCGTCACTCAATCGGCATCGGCGTTTGTTAGCAGTATCAAACGCGGTTCGGCAATTCCACGTCGCGCAAGGTATCACAAGTGAGAAATGCGGCGTACTTTACAACGGTGTTGACTTACAACAGTTTTCGTCCGAACAAAACCGCTGCACCGGTATTGATTTACACACCGAACTCGGCATTGCCTCTGACGTTCCGCTCATCGCGGTTATCGGGCAGATTTGTCTCCGCAAAGGGCTTGACACATTATTCGACGCGGTTGAAAACGTGTTCCGCAGACGTGAGTTGCCGCATTTGTTGGTTGTCGGAAAACGTTGGTCGGTCAAAACGGAATCAATTGAGTACGAGCGTCAACTGCACGAACGGGCGGCAGTGTTTCCGTTGGCGGGACGTGTTCATTTTCTCGGTGAGCGGGACGACGTGCCGCGGCTATTACGCGAGTTGACGCTGCTCGTTCACACGCCGCGTCAGGAGCCGCTCGGACGTGTATTGCTGGAAGCGGCGGCGGCGGGCTGTTGCGTTGTGGCGACGGATGTTGGCGGAACTCGTGAAATTTTTCAGAACGGGGAAAATGAACCGATAGTACCTCTTGTTCCGGCGAACGATGTTGAAAAAATATCAAACGAGATTATAAGGTTACTTGATTCTACGGAATTACGCCGTACAATTAGTATGGCAATGAAAAACCGTGCGGAAATGTTCGCCGCAGAAAAGTCGGCAACACGGTTGATGGAAATGTATGAAGAATTTTAGATTTTAGATTTGTGATTTTGGACTGTTAGTGTTGTTGGTGTTTAGTTCGCGACAATTCACGTATAAAATCACAAATCTAGAATCCCCACCCTCAACATCACTATGCAAAACCTAATAACCAAATCACTTCGTCACGCCGCCGCCGAACGCGGATTCCGTATTCTTTACGCTTGTGAGGCGGGCAGCCGCGCGTGGGGAACGCCGTCACCTGACAGCGATTACGACATCCGTTTCATCTACGCTCACCCGCTCGCGTGGTATCTTTCAATTGAGAACCACCGCGACTCATTCGAGATGATGTTACCGCAAGACCTTGATTTCGCGGGTTGGGAACTGCGGAAGGCGTTGCAACTGTTCGCGACGGGCAACGTTTCGTTGTACGAGCAGTTATTAAGTCCGACGCGTTATTTCAGCGGCGAGCAGTTTCACGAACGGCTGCTAGCGTTGTTACCGCGTTTCTTCAACAAACGTAAAGCGATTTACTCGTACCTGAAAACGGCGGAACAATCGTTACAAGGATTATCCGACGGCAAAATAGGTATCAAACGTTTCTTCTACGTGGTGCGACCGTTACTATCGTGCGAGTGGATTTGCCGTGACAACGCAATGCCGCCAATCGAATTACAGCGTCTGGTAGAAATCCAAACGCTGCCCGTCGACGTGAAAAAAACGCTCTGCGAAATAGCCGAACAGAAAACAACGTTGATTGACAACGTATCAATAACAGTAAACCCCGAAGTAATGGAGTGGATAGAAACCGTAAGAACGAAAATAGCAACGACAGTAGAAGCAATACCTGCCGCAACAGAAAACCAAGATATAACGCCATTGAATAAGTTGTTTTATGAATTTATAACGAAGGGAGTGTAACGCCCGCGATCCCGAAAACATTACAACCCCGCAAAATGCCAAACGAAATTTTCCTCCCGCCTCGTTCACCCGATTCTCACAAAGGTACTTACGGTCTCGTACTTGGTATAGGCGGTTGTCGCGGTATGAGCGGTGCGGTTGTGCTTGCAGGACGGGCGGCGTTGACGGTTGGTGCGGGGCTTGTTCGTCTTGCTGTACCGGATTCGATTCTCGAAACAGTCGCGGCGGCAACGCCCGAAGTTATGACGGTACCGTTGCGGTCAGACAGACGCGGACGAATTTCACTCGACGCGATGAGCGAAATCACCGCCCGGTGTACGAACCGCGTGAACGTTATCGCAATCGGTATGGGACTAGGTCGTTCGCTCGGACTCTCGCGGCTGGTCGAACGTCTCTACGCCGAAATACCGATTCCGATGATTGTCGATGCCGACGCGCTGAATGCGTTATCCGAACGCGGTATCCCAGCGTCACCGCCATCGTTAAGAATAATGACACCGCATCGCGGCGAGTTTGAACGTCTTTGCCCCAACGCTAAATCGTTCACCGATACCCAATCATTAGAAACTTGCGTGGCGGATTTTGCGTTGAGGAATAACGTCGTGCTGGTATTGAAAGGAGTACCAACACAAATCGCGTATCCGACGGTGAACAAAAACGTAACAGTAATAAAAACAGGTAATCCCGGAATGGCAACAGGCGGCAGCGGCGACGTGTTGACAGGAATCATAGCCGGTCTCATCGCGCAATCAAACGGAATCGGAATCACACCAACAGAAATGATAGAAAAAGCAGTACAACTGCACGGAGAAGCAGGAAACCAATCTGCCCAATCCCGTACAGAACAATCGCTAACCGCCGGTTCAATAATAGAGTTCATACCGGAAGCGATACGGAAATTGAACGGCGGGCATCAACCAATTTGTAAGAATCAGGGTTTGTAGGATTATAGGATAATCATAAAACGGTGACAAACACATCATCCCATAATCCAACAAATCCCGACTCAAACAATTTTCATCACACTAATTTCAATGCGTCATCTAACGCGCCGATGATGTCGTCGATATGTTCTAAACCAATTGACAAACGTACCAGTTCCGGGTGCAAGCCGCCCTTCTTCTGGCTTTCGGAATCCAGTTGCGAGTGCGTCGTGCTTGCCGGATGGATGATTAGACTTTTTGCGTCGCCAACGTTTGCGAGTATGCTGAACAACTTTATATTGTCAACCAATTTTATACCCGCTTCCGTACCGGCTTTCAATCCGAACACGACCATTCCGCCCGCACCGTTTGGCAAATACTTTTTCGTCAACTCGTTCGCCGGATCGTCTTTCAATCCCGGATAGCGTACCCAACTTACCTTCGGATGCTTCTTCAAGAACTCCGCCGCCTTCAAAGCATTAGAACTATGCCGTTCCATTCTCAACGGCAACGACTCAACACCTTGCAAGAACAACCACGCCGCGTCAGGTGATAGCGTTGGTCCTTGATTACGCAAACCAACAGTACGCAGACGCAAAACAAACGCGAGCGGCGCAAGTGGTTCCGGCAAATCCTGCGCGAATCGTAAACCGTGATAGCCGCCGTCCGGCTCGTTGAACAACGCAAACTTCGGGTCTTTCCAATTGAACTTTCCGTCGTCAACAACGATACCGCCGATGCCCGTTCCGTGACCGTTAATCCACTTCGAGAGCGAGTGAATAACGATATTCGCACCGTATTCAATCGGGCGGAGCAACGTCGGCGTGGTGAAAGTCGAATCAACAATAAGCGGCAGGTTGTGCTTCTTCGCGATTTTTGCGTAACCTTCTATGTCGCTGACATCAAGAACAGGATTACCGATAGTCTCAATGAAAATCGCGCGTGTCTTGGAATTAATCGCCGCCTCGACCGCCTTGAAATCGTTGACCGGCGTGAAGCGGACAGTGATACCTTGATTCGGCAGAATCGCGTCGAATTGCGTGAACGTACCGCCGTACAAATTCGACGCGGACACTAATTCGTCGCCCTGTTTCAAAATGTTAGTAATGGTAAAATAAATCGCCGCAGTCCCGCTGGAAAGCGTAAGAGCCGCCGCGCCGCCTTCGAGTTCCGCGATGCGTTTTTCGAGAACATCGTTGGTAGGATTCATCAAACGCGAGTAAATGTTACCGAGTTCCTTCAAAGCAAACAAATCCGCACCGTGCTGCGAACTCTTGAAGTTATAAGCGGTAGTACGATAGACAGGAACAGCGCGAGCCAAAGTATTCGGCTCAATTTCCTGACCGGCATGAATAGCCAATGTTTCAACATGGTACTTCTTTTTAGACATAGTCGTAATCTCCTGAAAACTAGTGATTGGGTGAAAAAAACATATAGAACAATTCCTATATGTTTACTATGATTTATAATTCTACACAACATTTCCAACCTGTCAATAGCCCCTAGTGAAAATAGAGGAACGAAAACTGTTATAAGTTTATAAAATCCGCCGCAACGTTCGCCCACATATTTGCCAATTTCGGTAAAATTAGTAACTTCGGCAATATCACTATTACCGTTACCACTCCGATAATCAATACAATCGGCAAATTCTACTAAATCATTAGTTACCCACTGACGATAAGCAGTTACGCGCTGGTACACGTGTGCCAGAGTTTAGTTTGGCGGTTTAGGTAGAATCGTGGATACATATATGAAACGACTATTTGCGACGACATTGTCAGTTTTGGTTCTTGGTCAAAGTGCTGGATTTGCTCAGGTACCGGTCAATCCGCAACAACGGACTTATCAACCGGTTCAGCAACAGTATCAACAGCCGTACCAGCAGCAAGTTCAGCAGCAGTATGCTCAACCTTACCAATCGCCGGTTACTTACATGCGTACTAACGGTTTCGAGCCGATTCAGCCGCAAGAATTGCCGTTGGCTTCTCCATTTGCAGCCGCTACTCCTACGTCCGCGCCGCTTACTGTCCCGCTTCCGAATCCCAGTACCGCCCGCTTTGTTCCGGTTCAGCCGTTTGTACAGCAACAGCAGTCGCAACAGTTACAGCAACCGCCGTTACCTCATCAACTACAACAGCAGTACGCTCAACAGCAATATACACAGCAACCGCAGTTCACGCAGCCGCAGGTTACTCAAACGCAATATACGCAACCGAACACTACTACCGTTCAGAGACCTGCCCAGCGTTTGACCGGGCAAGCGAATTACCGTTTACGAAATCTCTCGTCGACAGAGTTTGAAAAGAAATTGTACGAAACGTTCAGCAAACGTTTCGTCCCGCTTGAAAAAGTACAGGAGCAACAGCACGGCAACAACTTGGGACGTTACCGTTTGCCCGCGAAGGACGGCTCTACTCTCGACCTTACCATTGATCGTCAGAACCGCAATGTTTCGCTTGCCGGTTCTTCGAAGTCGGTTGCCGCGGCGTTGCAGATTTTACAACTGCTCGACTCAAAGAATGGTAACACAGCCGGTACGAACCCCGATACCGAAATCACTACTTACAATCACGGCGTTTACAAAGCGGTCGTTCAAACTGTTGGTCTGTTAGAAACCGAACTCGCTCAAACATCACCGCGCGGTAACGGCGGTAATGCCATCGAATGGCGGCGTGATACTCCGCGTCCGCTCGTTAGTCAGCAACTCCCCTTACCGCAAGACGAACAAAACCCGAACACTAATCCGCAAGGCGGAAACAACGCCGGTAACCAAGTGAACGGCGGAGCGAACGGACTCGGTAATGACGGTACTATCAACCCGAACGCGATGCAGGCAATCGCGGGAATGCAAGGTGCCGGACTTTTGGGACCCGTTCAGATTCAGGTACTCGACGAACTCGGTACCATCATCGTTCGTGGTAACAAGAAGGATGTCGCGATTGTGATTGATATGATTCGTCAGATTGAGGCGGTTAGTATGGAGAGTGAGCCGAATATCTCGGTGTTCCGAATGAAACAGGCGGACTCAACCCGTGTCGCGGAAATCGTCCGCTCGCTCTACAACCAAATTTACCTTGCACGCCGCGGCACGGTCAGCATCACCGCTCTCGCGAAGCCGAACGTGATTCTGTTGATTGGACAAAACGAGTCAGTCGAAACGGCTAGTATGTTGATTGAGAAACTCGATATGGACGTGCCGCCGAATGACCAGTTTGTTGTCGTTCGCTTACGTAATTCCGCGAGTGATACGATGAAGACGCAATTGGACACGTTCTACACGCGAACAAGCACTCTCGACTCGAGAGTTTTAATTACAAGTCATCCGCGAACAAATACGCTAATCCTGCAAGGTTCGCCGCGCGACCTCGCCGAAGTCACAACGTTAATCCGCAAACTGGACACGCCCGGCGGTGACGCTGTGAGTAATGTAAAAGTTATACCGCTCAAAAATGCGTTGGCATCGGAGTTGGCGACAACGTTACAAAGTGCGATAACAGGTTCAACAACTGGCGGTGTCGCACAGAACGCGAACTCGCAAGATACCCGTAATCCGGTTCTCGAATTACAGCGTGTTGACCCGACAGAAGGAACGGCGATTCGCAGCGGTGTGTTGGCGGATGTTAGTGTCACCGCCGACAGCCGCAGTAATTCGTTGATTGTCAAAGCACCGCCGGAAACGATGCCGCTTGTCGAAACGTTGATTATGCAACTCGACAAGTTACCGATTGCCGAAGCACAGATAAAAGTTTTCGAGATTGTAAACGCGGATGCGTCGGCGTTGACAACTACTTTACAAACGCTTTTCGGTACAACGACAACAGGCGGCGGAACGGGACAGACCGCTGGTACTAACACACTTGCGACAACACGTCCCGGAATATCCGCCGACGACAGCACACTTGTCGGTTTACGATTCGCGTCCGAGGTACGCTCGAATTGTATTATTGCGGTCGGAAGTCCGAGCGATTTGGATTTGGTTGATGCGTTACTGTTGCGGCTTGACGACGAGAATATGCACAACAGGCAGATTGTAGTTTACCACTTACTTAACACGGCGGCGGCTGACGTTCAAACGGCTATCAGTAATTACATCACGCAGGAATTACAGGCGGAGAATCAGACAGTCGGAACGTTTGAACCGATGAGTCCGCTCGAACAGTACCGCAAGAATGTTGTTGTAATCGCGGAACCGGTTACGAATAAGTTGATTGTAAGTACGACACCGCGTTACTATGAACGGATTCGCGAAATCATACGCGAGTTAGACGAGAGACCGCCGATGGTGTTCATCAAAGTTTGTATCGCGGAAGTCGATTTGACCAACGGCTCCGATTTCGGTATGGAACTCGGTCTTCAGGATGCAATTTTGTTTGACCGGAGTACGATGATGGGAGGGACTGCAGCGACAGCAGGTACGTTCCTTCCCGGATTCAATTTTGTTAAAAACGCGCTTGGTACTGACTATACTACTACTGATAATTCACTTGTTGGTTCGCAAGGTATAACTAACCTGGGACTGAATCGCACGAACTCAACGAACGGTGCGGGCGGATTTGTGTTTTCCGCGTCGAGTGAATCGGTTAGTGTTTTGATTCGCGCGTTGGAAACGAAGGGCAAGGTTCAGATTTTGAGTAGCCCGAATATTACAACTCTTGATAACAAAAACGCACAGTTGGTTGTCGGGCAGACGGTACGGTTTGTTACTGGAACGAATGTGAATAACAATACGATTTCAAACGAGACAACACCGGAAGAAGTTGGAGTTATCCTTGACGTAACGCCGCGTATCACGCCGGACAATCTTGTTGTAATGAACATTTATACCGAGCGGAGTAAATTGGGGGCTGATGCGGATGGAACGGTTATCGGTATTCAAGAGGGAGTAGCGATTCGTGTTCCGCCGGTTGATAAGACGATGTTACAAACTACAGTTAGCGTTATGTCGGGACAAACAACGGTACTCGGCGGTTTGATTCACGAAGAGAAAACGATGAGTGAAGTTGGTGTGCCGTTACTGAACAGGATTCCGATTTTGAAGCACGCATTTAGTTATACGAGCAAAACGTCGAGGCGGAAGGAATTGGTGATAATTATGACACCGACAGTTATCCGTAACGAGTTTGAACTTGAAATGATTAAGCAACAGGAGTTGTCGAGAATGAATTGGTGTGTAAGCGACGTGACACGGCTTGGAGGCCAGAAAGTCGGCAGTAGAATCGACGGTTGTTACGCGGGAGAGACGCAAGTGTTCCAAATGCTGGCACCATCAACACCAATGAAAGACGACCAACTGCCAAACGAAAAAATAATAGCCCCGCAACTACCAAACAAAGCAGTGCCTCAGATGCCGACATTGGCACCGGAGAGGGAGTGATGTTTTTTGAGTTGTCTCAGGCAGTACGGCTGTGAGATACCAAACAGTAATTTTACCCAACCTAAATTTTTACCCAACCCTAAAAATGACACTTCAAAAAATCGTCCGCGCGTTCCTACTTTTGACGTTTGCCGTCATCACTGGTTGTACCTCATTCAACTCGAAGGTTGAATCGGCGAAGTATTCGATGAAGTCTTCGTTGAATATGATTCCCGCGACGCAGTGTAGTGCGTTCTGGTCGCCAGCTGTCCGTCACGACCCGTCGCTCGACAAAGCACAACGCGGATTCGGCGGGCGTGCTTATTTTTACGGTAGCGATGGTAAGACACCAGTCAAAGTCGGTAACGGTCATCTCGTAATTTACGCTTTCGACGAAACGAATCGTGCTTACGATGACGTGAAGCCGACACGTACTTATGTTTTCCCGCCGGAGGAAGTTGCGAAACTGTATAAAAAGTCTAAACTCGGTCACTCGTACAACCTCTGGATTCCCTGGGACAACGAAGGCGCGGAGGGCGAAGCGAAACCGATTAGTCTTATCGTGAAGTTTGTGCCGGAGGCGGGTTCGACAATTGTCAGTTCGCAGGCGAATGTTTACCTCGCGGGTAAAGTTAGCGATATGATGCTCTCGCATAAAACGATACAGAAAGGTTTCAACAATCAGCCCGGTCGTTCGGGTGAAATTGCGCAAGTTTCGTATCAACAAGGGCAGACGGCAAGTGACATCAGGACGAATCAGCAATCGACAAGTCCTGAGAGAATTGTTGAACAAAGCGAGCGTCGTCAGTTGACACGTGTAACAACCATTGGGCGTGACAAAGGTACGAACAAACCATACGTCGCGACAAGCACGCAAGCCGCGAAGCCGAATGAGCAGGTCGCAGCCGTGTTTGAACCGGTTACATACCAGCCGACCGCGTACTACGTACCAACTGATTCATTGCAGAATCAGACGGACGGCGTGATGCCTGCGGCTGATGTTACTGCGGCTTATCCTTCGGTTCAGGGAGCGGTGCCGCCGGTAGTTCAAGTATCTTCGGTTCAAGCGTTGGCTTACCAGAACGAACAATCAACTCATTACGCACCCGGTCTATACCCGGCTCCATCGCAGCAACAAGTTCCAACTGCTTACGCTCCTGCGGAGAACGGACAACCCCTTTTAGAGTCGCAGTCACTCCTGCCGCATCAGTATCCAGTGTTACGCTAACAGGAACGGGCAGGTCGCGTTGCTGTGAAATCCTGTCGTACCGTAATTGTAGTCGCGGCGTTGAATCGTGTTCGGCATCAAACGAATAATCGCCGCCGTTGAGATGTGCGGTGGTAACGGTACGCCCGCTACTGCTGCCGCCGCGTGAAGCCGAACTGCCCACACCGCGTGACGTTGTTCGCGAGGAAGAACGGCGAGTGGTGGCGGATGTTGCACGGCGGACAGTTGAGGAACCGGTTCGTGAGGTAGCACGCGAGGAAGAAGAATCGCCGGGACGACCAATAAAGCCGTCTGTGCTATTCGCCCGTCCAATGAACGTACCCTCTACGGATGTCCGGTCAATTACCGAGTCCAAAGAGGTAGGTGCCATACTAACACTACTACCGCCGCCGGAAGAACTGGAAGAGCCGGTTGAACCGGACGAACCGGAACCCGAACCGCTGCCCTGTCCAAAAGCAACAGCAGTAATCGCGACGAATAGTAACGATGTGAATGTGAATCTGTGTAACATAAATTTCTCCTTGTTTGTGTTTGTTACAAAACGTTAATTGACGTTTCTTATACGTCATCAATTTGTTGTTTCAAAATTTCGACATCTGCTCTTGACAAATCGGTCAACTCGGCAATTTCATCAATCGAGTCACCACGCCGCAATAGTCTGGCAGCGATGGCTTCGGCTTCAAATCTTCTGCCTTCTATTCTGCCTTCGACTTTACCTTCCGCCATCCAGACCGCAATTGCGTCTTCCATTTTGAATTCAGTCATCAACATATTTAACTTACTGTTTCTTCTTTTTGTTCCTGCGAACCAAAGACCGCCTTGTATTCAGGAAACTCTTTGAGTTCGTCTTCAAGACGTTTTAATTCAATCTCATAAGTCTTACGACGAAACTTACCCATCCAACTATCTGGCTCAATATTGCTAAGTATATCTAAAACGGAAGTCCGAAGCATCACAGTGTATTGGAACGGCGTTAAATCTGATGATGTCATAATTTCACCTCACCTTTCTTAATCAGTTCAATATCAAGTCTCGCGTCAATATCTTCTTTTGGATTGAGACCTATTTGTAAAAAACCTTTCCATCTCTTTGAGTCACGACAATGTGACCACATACCCGACCAGTACAAAAATTCGGTAATAATGTCAAGGGTAATGGTCGGAGGCAATGGAACAATTCTAGCGTCTATTATCCTATCGCTTCCAACGACTTCTTGGTAGTATTTGTCAAAAGTTTGCTGGCTTTCTGCGTCCGGCAATTCAAGGAAAGTCACAACATCTAAATCCTTCGGAGGACGTTGTCGCAAACGTTCAACGTCTTCAATAAAACTTCCGTTGACCCACTGAAAACCATTTACAAGTCCTTTATCAGTTAGCCGTTTGCGAAATTTCAAAAATTCATCCAAAATTTTGATACGTTCCGGTGAAATCGCAAAACGACGAACAACGTCAATCAATGAAACAACATACGGTGAACGTTTAACCGATGCCGGTCCTTCGACTATGTCGTAAGCGGGAAGAACTCCAAATTCGTCCCAATCGGGAATACTATTTTCTTTCATTTCAACTGTTTAGAATACAAAATAACTGCACTTTCCAAAAATTCACTATGGTAAATATGCGTAAAATTCGGTATTGCAAAATGGTGTTTATTACAGCATTCTTCGCTTCTTCAGCGAAGAAGCATTTAATTCAATGTAAAAATGCGCAAAATGCGATTTTTACAGGATGTTAGGACGACATTTTTCCACACAGCCACTTGGAAAGTGCAAGTTCCTTATACGTCATCAATTTGTTGTTTCAAAATTTCGACATCTGCTCTTGACAAATCGGTCAACTCGGCAATTTCATCAACCGAGTCACCACGCCGCAATAGTCTGGCAGCGATGGCTTCGGCTTCAAATCTTCTGCCTTCTATTCTGCCTTCTATTCTGCCTTCGACTTTACCTTCCGCCATCCAGACCGCAATTGCGTCTTCCATTTTGAATTCAGTCATCAACATATTTATTACCTCCGAACTATATTTTTTAAGAAAATCGGGAATAACACCGTTATCAACACAGTATTTTACTGCCTCTGGAATCGCTTCTGCCAATTCCATTTTACGTTCTACACGGTTGTAGCGAATTCTTGCCATGAAGTCAACATAACCGCACAACTTCCCACTCCGTTTGACAAACTGCTCGTTCCGCCCTTTGTTGATGTTAATAATACGCACCTTTAATTCTAACATCTTGTCCCCGTCGGTCAAGCCGTTATCGCCTTTAACGTCCTCAAACGCATCCGACAGATTCAACGTCACATCGTCGGGAAAATCCGCAGTACCGTTGTAAAACACTATAAATACAGGTGTTGGGATTTTTACCAGTGACGAATTATATATCACCTTGTTGTCAATAATCTTCTCGTACTCACGTGCAACGTAGAGAAGAAAACGTAGTGGAATATTTTTGTTTATCGTTGACTGATGTTCAATCAGCACAACCAAGTGAGAATCAACAATAAACGCCAAATCGTTGAGTTGATCCAGAAACAACACGCCGTCAAGCGTTGCCATTTGGATGTCTGTATCCGGCGGACAATCCTTGCCGGTTATTGCACCATACAATTCGAGCAACGATTCTCTCTCACTGAATAATTTCACAAATACAGTGTCTTTGTGATTACGATTTGGTTGTGTCATTTAATGTTTTAATACTTAATGTTGTGTAACCATTATTACCTGCAACCTAATCCAAAATCTTAACACCTTCACTGACTGCACGATTGTAACCGATATTTGCAACAAATGGTTCTTCCATTGCTATTTTCTTCGCCAATATCATCGAATCGCTGCCGTCGTACCAAGCGTTACGTTTCGACGGTGGGTGGTCGAAATGATACGCAATTCCCAAATGAACCATCTTTTTTCGCTTTATACCCGCATTTTCGAGTCGTCTCGTAAAATCTCCGTCTTCACCACTGTACCCGCTAAATCGTTCATTAAATCCATTTATCCGTTCAAAATCGTCCCGCCAGCACGCCATATTAGCACCCATAATACCGCCTTCGTGCCTGAACGATGCCAGTATTTTTGACCTGATTGCGTGAAATTTTTTTGTAGTTCCACAACTGAAAAAATTTACATTACGATTACCTGTCCGCAAAATGTAATTCTTACGTCTTGGTTTGATATTGACACGTGTACCGACAACATAACGATTCAATTCGGCAAACGAAACGTGGTCTTCAATAAAATACTTGTTCAAATAACAATCACCATCAAGAAATATCAAGTAGTTACCAGTGGAGACTGAAACCGCGTTGTTTCTCACCATTCCCGCACGGAACCCTTCATTCGGTTGCCAAACGTGAGTCAATGGAACAGGAAAATTTTTCTTGTATCTGCGAACAAGTTCTATCGTATCGTTTCCCGAACCATCGTCACCAATAACAACTTCGCCAGGAAGCGTTGTCTGATCAAGCACTGATTCCAACACTATTTGCAAATAATCAGGTTGATTGTACGTAGCGATGACCAATGAAACTCTCTCTCTCTCTCTCTCTCTCTCTCTCTCTCTCTCTCTCTCTCTCTCTCTAGATGTGTGCGAACCCACCATTGTACTCCTTTCGTTAGTGATGTGCAAGAACTGAAATACATTAACATTGTTTGTTACTAGGCGGAAAATTTTTCCCGAAAATTTCTATCCCGTGTTAGTGTAACATTCTTACGAATTTTGTACAATATGAATTTCCAAATTTTGCGGCTATTTGTCGCTGCCGTTCAACAACTCACAAATTTCATCAATCAATGTCCGAACAACTAATCCCCCAATTCGACGTTCAAACGCAAAAACAGGTATTTGGCGACAGCGATTCGTATCTTCGCGTGATACGGACATCGCTTGGCGTACAGGTTATTCCTCGCGGTGGTGACGTGTTGGTGCGCGGTGAAGCGGACGCGGTACAGCACGGTGCGACGTTGTTGGAGCGGTTGCGGCAGATGGCAAAACGTGACGGTTTTCTGACAGAGGAGGACGTGCGGCGTTCGATTTCGGAGGTGTTGACAATTGGTGAAGTGTCGGATGTTAAACCGATTGAGGTTTTTTCGGTGCAACGTGTTCGTCCGAAAACTGCGGGGCAAACGCGGTATCTGGAAATGTTGCGGTCGAAGGAGATAGTGTTTGCGGTTGGACCGGCGGGAACGGGGAAGACGTATCTGGCGGTTGCGCGGGCAGTTGAGATATTTAGGCAGGACGAGGTACGAAAGATTGTGTTGGTACGTCCGGCAGTCGAGGCGGGCGAGAGTTTAGGTTTTCTGCCCGGCGACTTGCTCGCGAAAGTTAATCCGTACTTGCGACCATTATTCGATGCGTTAAGTGAAATGATTGACCCCGACATTCTCAAACGTTATATGACCGAAGACCGAATTGAGGTAATACCGCTGGCGTATATGCGTGGGCGAACACTCAACAACGCTGCGATTATTTTGGACGAAGCGCAGAATACGACGGTAGAGCAGATGAAGATGTTTTTGACGAGAATGGGAACTCAATCGCATATAACAGTCTGCGGCGACACCACACAAGTAGATTTGCCGACAAATAAAAAAAGCGGACTAAGCGACGCACTAAACCGCTTGAAAGATATAGAAGGAATTGGTATCATACATTTAACCGGCGCGGATATTGTGAGACACCGGTTGGTACAGGAGATTGTAGAAGCGTATGAAGTAAATTCCGCTGGTTAAATCCGGTGGTAATCCATACATAATTTTATACACCAATTTAACAGGAGACCCAAAAATGTTTTCAGGTATAGTAGAAACACTAGGTCGTATCGACGCAATCATTCAGGAACCGCCCGGTGTCCGTCTGATTGTTGACGCACCGATAGTCGGTGAAGTGTCGAAGGTTGCGGACTCAGTCGCGATTAACGGTTGTTGCTTGACGGTCGTCGGGATTACCGACAAAAAAATGGCGTTTCAGGCGGGACCGGAAACGTTAGCAAGGACTAATCTGGGCGAGTTGAAATCGGGCAGTCCGGTCAATCTGGAGCGGGCTTTATCGCTGGGCGACCGGCTAGGCGGACACTTTGTAAGCGGACACATCGACGGTCAGGCAACATTGTCGAAGATAGACAACCACGGCGACTGGATGGATTACTATTTCAAAATTCCAAGAGAACTAGCAGTCCAAATGGCATCGAAAGGGTCGGTAGCGGTTGACGGCGTTTCGCTAACGTTGGTAAGTTGTGAAAAAGAAATGTTTAGTGTGGCACTAATACCGTACACGCTAAAAGTAACAACGCTAGGAAGCCGGAAAATCGGTGACAAGGTGAATATCGAGACCGACATACTGGCAAAGTACGTACAACGTTTGTTCGACGCGAAGGAATGGAGATAACCTCACGCCGTGTGTCTCCGCAATTCGACAACAAATTTTTTCAATGCTTCAACAACTATGGAATGTTACGTCCCCCAACAGCCGACATTGCAAACACAATCGCCGGAGCCGCCGTTTCCGCTTGGCGAATACGAGTTTACGTATGAGCAGGCGAAAGATTTAGTTGAGTTAATCGAATCTGAATTTCACGTAACATTCCAACCGAATGATATCAAGAGTTTACAATCAGTTGAAGATATGTTTTATTTGTTGTGTGATATGATGCGTGATAATCACGCCATAACGCAATCAATGCCCGAAATCGCGGCGGACGAATTGAGGTCAGCGGTTTTAGAAAATGTCAAACAAATAATATCGGGGACGACGGGTGTAACACCGCTTGAAATCAGAGGCGACTCGCGTTTCAATGATGTTGTACCGTACAAAAAACGTTATGAGACGTATTCACGGTTGTTAAAAGACGTTAGGGTGAATAAATTGGGGGAGTTGTTCATCACGATACCAATGTCATCGTTCGCAAGCAGTTTTTTTGTTTTAGGTCCGTTGCTTATTTTTATAGCAACCATTGTTTCGATAATATCTTTGGAAACGCCATTCGTACTCACAACAATTATGGCTATACCAATACTCATATTCTACCTCTGGTTTTGCGGATTGATATTTCACAACTCGCGCCATATGCCGTTTGAAACAATAAACGAATTTGTTGACGACGTTTGCGAAAACACAATAGAAGCGATTTACGAAGAAACGCTAACACAAAAACTCGCACCAATAATAATAGACTTCTTCGCAATACCGGAAGAATACATACAAAACGGAGTAACAATAACAGGCAGAACAACCCCAGTACCAACCGGATGCAACGACGGACATTGCGGCAGCGGCGGTTGCGGGCATTGCGGTTAAACTGTACGATGGAGAACTACACGTATTATAGACTACAAATGAAAGTTTGGTTTTTACTCAAACATAACCGTTTGTAATTCCGCACGTTTTTCAATTCGCCGCATCTTCGGCTTGAAATTCAAAACGAGTGCTTCAAGCATAGCGGCTCTGTTTGTCTCTTTGGCACCGACGTGATAAAAATGTTCTTTCGTGACAATATAAAACGAATGCCATAATTTTTGTAACGTTTCATTTTTTCGATACTGATTACTATGCCACGTCGAAAGAATAAATCGTGCCTTCGTTGCCGATAACGCCTGAAATAAACGGTTCTCATCGTCTTCCGACCACGAATCAAAATAATCAACGTGTCTGCCTAAATACGGCGGGTCACAATAAATCAAATCGTCTGCTGTTGCTTGTTCAATTGTTGTTTCAAAATCACGGCAAATGAACTCCCACAGAAAAAAACGAGTTGCTTCTTGAAATTGTGTGATTTGGTTAACGATTTTTGTTATGTACGGCTTTGCGAAACGTTCCGGCTTGCGGCAAAACGGAACGTTAAATTTTCCTTTACCATTGAAACGAATCAATCCGTTAAAACAAGCACGTGATAAAAACAAAAAGTCCAACGCTTGTCCCTGCTCGTTAA
>JAITST010000107.1 GCA_031287585.1 Planctomycetaceae bacterium
CCATTGTTTTGAGTATATTGCGGCGCAGATAACCGCCATCTTTTCTGCGCGTTGTTTTCTCCAACATGCCCCCGTCTGTTTCAACCGTCTTCCTACAATGTTTTTACACGTCCCTTCCACAACACCGCTCCCAATCGCTCGCCCCTCAAATAACCGTTCACAAAAATTCAACCGTTCACGATTGTTGTTAAGATACGTTTGCAATGACTGTATCGCGTCTTTCTGTTCCTCATCAAAAATATCGTTGGAATGTAAACGCAACAACAACTCGCTCACACCAGAAAATCCCTTGCGCAGCAACAGCATCCGCGTCTCTTCAAACCACGTTTTACAACTCGTCTCGTCCTTGAACAACACGTTGCCGCCAACTCCCGAATTAAAGCGAAACTCTTTGCAATCTTCCGTAAATTCCTCGATATTACACGGCGTTGCAATTGCCATATTCACTGTCGGCTTCGGCAAACTTCGATGATGCCAATCTTCCGGCAACACGCTCTCTCCGCGCGGACGTTTGACAAAATCCGCAACTTTCATCTCCGCCCAGTAGTGTATGCCGTCAGCGTTACGGATGTTGGTGAACGCTCCATCAACCGTAAATTCAGTTTGGCTTCGGCATCTTGAAAGACCTTGCGGACTTCTTCGTTGCAGTCCGTTAACTTTGCATGTATTTCATCGGAGATTTCGGTTGCTTTGTCTGCGACGGTAACATGAGATATTGCAAAACAACCGAATTCTTTGAGCATTTCAGATGCTTTACGGTCGTAATAATTGCCGTCGGCGAAGGCAATAAGACGGCGTGCGCCGCGTGTATAAGCGTTGTCCAAACCGACTATCGGTATGACAGGATAGGACGATTGATGACAATGGGGACACTGCTTGGATTCGGGTTGTTTTTCGGTGTTGTTGATACGTTCTTGAAGTTTGTGTTGTAATGTCTCGTTACCCAATTTTCGGATGGTGGTGAAGAGAAAGTCGTTCATGTCATTGAGGACATGAACGTAAGTTGCATTATCGCCAACGGTATCGAGTTCGGAGAGAAGGGCTTGAATTTTTCGAGAAGCAGAGATTCGGTATCGGAACGGGAGGTGATAGTGTTCATGTGACTTCCTTGTCTGTAAAAGGGAAATGGAGAGAAAAAAGACATTAGGCCAATCCCCCACTAAAGTTTACACACCCAATACGCTTGTATTTTCTTCCGTACATTGCATAATGGAGAATAACAATACTCGAAATTCAGGTCAAGAGTAGTGTCAACACGACTTAGTAAAAATTCTTGACGATTATTACCTCCTTCAGGGATGGTATGGTCAATACATCAGGCATTATTCCTATACATCCGACGAGGAACGAACCCGACTCATCAAAGGTGTCTGTGCATTGAAATGTATTACCTGACCAGACCTACCACATTGGATATACTTTTATTTGGCGAATTTACGGCGTGATTTTTTTCAAAAATATTCCCAAAGTGATATTGTATCTTTTGAAAAATTTGATAGAATGCTAGACGCTGACTGTGGACAGTTGTGTTTTGGTCAATTTATATGACCGATTGTTTATCGTTATGGAGACATTTATTATGACTTCCAGTTCATATAGTTCATCCGGTATTAGTTCGTCTTCCAGCAATTCGTCCGGTTCCAGCAGTTATGTATCTACATCGTCGTTATGGGTGTGCGGCGCACCCAATAATCCCGATACTCCTTGGCCTGTCAATTATCATAGTGGTCAGATATCTATGTCGGTACTCGATATTGATATTTCGTTCGGAACAATCTCTTTCTCTCAACGCCGCGATTACGACTACCTTAAACGTGGTTCTATCAATGGTCTAAATGGTTTTTCATGGAGAACTACACGAGTGCCGACGACCAAGTTGATTCCCGACTTCGCTTATCGTACAGAATTTTCTGACGATGATACCGTTAAATCTGCCAACGGTTACGCAATACTGGACGATGACGAACAGATAATTGATTATACACTTGTCAATCCGGTTTCGATTACGATTCAAGATACTTTCGGTAATGTAACCAACTGCTCGCTCAAGTACAACACGTAGATGCGGAAACGTCCCGTGCCGTAGAATTTCAATACGATTGGCGAGGTCGGCAAACGCACACTATCGGCGAAGAAGATGCCGATGGAAATGTGGTTTACAACGAGCAAACTTATGACAATATTGATAGAGTAATAAAGTCGGAACAGTTTCTCGTACAAGAACCATCCGACCGTCTATTGTCGCGAACCGAACAATTTTATGATGTTCGTGACAATGTTTGGAAAACGGAACAGTCAGTTGTTGATCCGGAAACGGGGACTGTTCAGGGTATTCTGCAAGGGCAGACATGGTTTGATGATAATGGTAGAACTATTAAACAGATTGGTTTAGGAGCCAGATACTATACTAAGTATGTTTACGACTCGCTCGGACGAATCGAAAGAGTTTATATTGGTATTGATGATTCCGCCGCAAATGATATTGATGACGATATAATTTTCACGTAGTCGGAAGTAACCTATGATAATCTTGGTAGCGTTATCCTGTCGGCTCAAATTGAACGTCTCTCAACCGCAACGTCAACTGGTGAGTTGACAACTTTAACGGGACGATACCAATACACGGCGAATTGGTTAGATGGTGTTAGTCGTTCAATTGCAATAGCGAGTTACGGAAACAATGGTGGATTAGTTTTGACGCGACCTGCGACAGTTCCTACTCGAAATGATGATATATTAGTTACAGAAACGAAGTACGACGCTTCGACTGGTCGGGCATTTCAGACAATTGATCCGGCTGGTAAAGATTACAGAAGTTTCTTCGACGCTTTGGGGCGAATGACAAAAATAGTTGCGAATTTTACCGGAACAGGAGATGTTTCAATTAACAATCCAGATGAAAATGTTACAGTTGAAACAACGTATCATTCTTCTGGGCGGAGGTGAAAGTGGCGGATTTCGTCAAACGTCCGCGTGGTGAAAGCGTGTTGCCGCAAGATTGGTGTCATCGAAATTTGCCCAAGTCGACAGTCAATATGGCAATTGCAACGTTGGATAAGATTGACGATTTTACGGAAGATTGCAAAGAGTTTCGCTTTAATTGGGGAGTTGGCGGCAACGTGTTGTTCAAGGATGAGACGGTTCGCAAAGTGTGGTTTAAAGAGACGCGGATGCTGTTGCTGCGAAAGGGTTTTGAGGGAGTGAACGAGTTGTTGTTGCGTTTACATTCCAACGATATTTTCGAAGAGGAACAGAAAGACGCGATACAGTCATTACAGACGTATTTGAGCAACAACCGAGAACGGTTGAATTATTGTGAACGGTTATTTGAGGGACGTGCGATTGGGAGCGGTGTTGTGGAGGGGACGTGCAAAAACTTTGTAGGAAGACGGTTGAAACAGACGGGGGCATGTTGGAGAAAACAACGCGCAGAAAAGATGGCGGTTATCTGCGCCGCAATATACTCAAAACAATGGAATTACTGTCGGAAAATATAAAAATCCCACAATAAGTTTTACACACCCTTCTAAAAACCAATTCAAGCGCACTTATTGTCTCAAACACAAAACGAATGTATAATGTTCGTCTCTAATGTTTGTTACGATTAACTACTTACACTAAAAATACTATTTATGTTTCCTATTTCTGCGGCTGGCTT
Source organism: Planctomycetaceae bacterium (assembly GCA_031287585.1). GTDB lineage: Bacteria > Planctomycetota > Planctomycetia > Pirellulales > Thermoguttaceae > UBA8133. Next base: position 3,659 of record JAITST010000107.1, read on the forward strand.
GGATGGGCTTGGTTGGGACGGTGTTGATGTTGTCTTTGTCACTGGTGATGCTTATGTTGACCATCCTAGTTTTGCTACTGCGTTGCTTGCTCGTGTTTTGGAGGCGGACGGATTTCGTGTCGCGGTGCTTGCGCAGCCGGACTGGAAAACTTGCGACGCTTGGAAAACTTTCGGGCAACCGCGTCTCGCGTTTTGCGTTAGTTCCGGCAATATGGACTCGATGATGAACCACTATACCGCTGGACGCAAAGTTCGTAACGACGACGCGTACAGTCCGGGCGGTGTTATCGGTAAACGTCCAGACCGTGCTACTCTCGCGTACAGTCAACGCGCCCGCGAAGCGTTTCCGAACGTACCGATTATAGTCGGCGGTATCGAAGCGTCGCTGCGCCGGTTCTCGCACTACGATTATTGGAGCGACAAAATCCGCCGCTCAATTCTGCTCGACAGCAAAGCCGACCTGCTTGTGTACGGTATGGGCGAGTCGCCGCTGCTTGAAATTATGCGGCTGCTACGTGATGGTAATCCAATCCGTAACGACAACGGTTACATTGCCGACGAGTTTCGTAATATCCGTGGTACCGCGTTTTGTATCGGTGCGAAAGAGGACTTGCCGGAAGAAGACATTAAACCGGCAGGCGGCTGTTTGCACTTACCAAGTCACGAGGAAGTTGTTGACGACAAAAAACGTTTCGCGGAAATGACACGTGTTGTTTATGAAAATTTGCAACCGCAGAATGCCGCTTGTCTTATTCAGCAGTTCTCATTACAAGCGGTCGTCGTCAATCCGCCGTCCTTACCGCTCAGCGAAACCGAACTCGACCGCATTTACTCGTTGCCGTTCACTCGCCGCATCCATCCCGAATACGGTAACGTTGAGGTTCCCGCGTTCACGATGATTAAAAATTCTGTAACGATTCATCGCGGCTGTTATGGCGGTTGCACGTTTTGTTCGATAACCGCTCATCAAGGTAAAACGATACAGAGCCGTAGTGCGCAGTCGGTTTGCGACGAGGTGAAACGTATCGCCGCCGAGCCGCGTTTCGGCGGTACAATTAGCGACATCGGCGGTCCGACAGCGAATATGTACAAAACCGGTTGCGGTAACGACAAGGCACGTGAGCATTGTCGGCGGCTCTCGTGTCTCGCGCCGAAAGTTTGTCCACATCTTAACACTGACCATTCGGCGTTGATAAAGTTGATGCGGAAAGTTCGCGGGATTGATAATGTGAACAACGTTTTCATTGCGTCTGGTGTTCGGACTGACCTGGCGATGTTCGACGAACATTACATCGACGAGTTGGCGGCTCATCACGTTGGCGGTCATCTGAAAACCGCGCCGGAACATACTGACCCCGCCGTGTTGTCGCTGATGAACAAACCGCCGATTGAAAATTACGATGCGTTTTGTGAATTGTTTCACGCCGCGTCCGAACGCGCGGAGAAGAATGTTTTCATTGTACCGTATCTTATCGCGGGCTTTCCGGGATGTACGCTAACGTCAATGGTTAGCGTCGCGGAGTATTTGAAGGCGAACAACATTCGACCGGAACAGGTACAGGAGTTTATACCGGGACCGTTTGAACTTGCGGGAGTAATGTATCACGCGGGATTGAATCCGATAACTGGCGAACAGATTTACGTAGCGAAGGGAGCAAGAGAACGCCGCCTGCAAAAAGCGTTACTACTATATCACGACTCTGAATACTATTTCGACGTTAAGTCCGCGTTGAAAGAGACGGGACGTGAAGACCTGATAGGTAACAGCACAAAATGTCTAATCCCGCCGTATCCGCCGAATAAGGAGATGTCGATGGTGAGGTCGTCGCGAGTAAAACGTCTGATGAAGAAACAGGAAACCGAACGAGTGGAAACAGAGAAGCGAAAACAAGAACAACACGACGAATACCGTCCAATAATAAAGCCACCGAGTGAATACAATACTTATGGGAGACCGACAAGCCGTGACCGTAATGATCGCGACAGGAACGATGACCGTTATAAGTCGAACGATAGACCGTATGAAAAACGTGAACGCAGCGATTCTGACCGTGACCGTTATAAGTCGAACGATAGACCGTACAAAAAACGCGAGTCAGAACGAGATGAAACACGTCCACGTAATTCATCGTACAAATCCCGTAACGACGACAGACCACCGCGGCGGGATAAACGGGACTAACTTTGGGGAGAGATTTGTTACCTACACTTCTCTGTGTAGATGTATTGTTGTTCGCCCTTATGGGCAGTGTTGTCCGGTGATGGATACAGGAGATTTAATATGTCCAAAAAGATTACACGTCGGTTTATTCTCGGCACAATAACTATGGCTCTCGCTGCTGGTCCGTTTGTCATCATGGCGTTGAGAAAAAAAGAGACTAACGGGTTGCCCCTTGGTGAGTATTCGTTGCGTAATAGTACCAGCGAGGTACGCGCCGATTTTTTTGAAGAATGGAAGTCAATCTATAATAAATTTGACACCACTTTTGAAAAAGATAACGCAATAAGTACAGCAAGATTACAACTGGATTTTTCACACTCACGCAACTGGAGTTTCCAAAGTTTATCGACTCGGGTTTTCGGGAATGTCTTTTCGTTGTCCGAGTGTGTGCCTAATAACCTTATTTCTTTTGAAGTTACTGAAGGGGCGATATCAATAGATAATGGCACTCTCAAAGTGTCGATAGCCAAACGAGAAAGTAAGGAGTGGGGGATTGATGAAGAGGCAAGCCGAAAAACCGGAACAAAAATTGTTGATAGCGACGTACAAAAAGACGGATGCGTCTCGTCGATAACAAGGACAGTTGAAATAACTGGCGGTTCACAACTTATTGAAAAAATTGATACTGTTTCGCTTGAAACGTGTGGTTTTATAGTCAGGAATGAAGGCAAGGGTATTGTTTTTCGTCCCATCGACAGGAACGGACGCGAAATCACGTCGGCGGAGGCTAAACAAGCGAATTATCCATTCCAACTCGCAGAAACGGTTCGGCTCTGGCTAATGCATTCCTATCCTAAAGATTCTCCATTGAAAGTCGGTGTCTCTGTGAACTTGCCCCGGGAGAAAGTTCTTATGAATGAGTTACCACACAAAGCCGTGTTTGAGGGTGTGGGGAAGATTGCTAATGGCATTCGTGTGGCAAATTTTATGTCGGATCAGACGTACAATACGAAACAACTCCGCGAACACTATCGCGATTGTATCGTTTTTTTACGGGAACAAGGTGTAAATAATGGAGATGACCTCTATGAGAAGATTATCGAGGAAACTGTAAAGTATAAACGGGAAAGACGACAAATTCTGAAAAATTACGTTGACTTAACTACGGGGTTGACAGTTCGCCATGAAACATTTGTGCGTGACTCTACTAATGTATCTGCCCCTACCGCGGCGGCGACGGTTTTTCAGATTTCATAATATTACCCATACTCACAAATGGATGCTAGTGATTTACCCGTATTGCCCCACGCAGATTGCAATGTAAAAAAATTCCAAATAATCTCGAACATTTTCGTTTTTCGCGAGTCAACATTCTGTATGTTTTTTTGATTCATGGAAATAATCAGGTGTTGGACACGCGATTCAAATTTTTACCAGCATTTGTCATTGACTTTTTATTACGGTTGGCGCAAAAAAACGAACGGACGATTATTTGACATGTACCGTCTTAATCGCCGTTTTGCCGTTCGGAGCGACAGTCAATTCGACAATGACCGATTCCCGGTCGCGCCGCATTGCCTGTTCAATCGCCTTGCCTGTGCCTTCCTGTACGAAATAGGATTCAATGCCGTACACAATTTCGCTGCTGTAAGGTTTTACTGTCCCCCGCAGAAAAACGCCGTCTTTCGGTCGATTCCGGCTGACTCTGTCCGGTTGCCAGAGTTCGCCGCCTTGCCGCATCGTTACAAAGACCGTTTGTTCCGCCGGATAATTAAGAAAGCGATTTCCTCCGGTGATTGTGCTCAAATTACTAAATGAATAACGCAAGATAACATAATCGCCCCGAAACATATCCCGCGGGTCAACGGGTATTGTCGTTACGCTAATGACCGTGCCGGAACGGTGCGGATACATTTCGTTGGCGACCATCGCTCCGAGCATACCGAATTGAACCAGTGCCGCCAGCACGGATGCCATCAGGACGTTTCGCTCTGATTGCCAAAACCGTGAAATACTGTTTAACCGTGCGGGAATCGGGAATGTTTTGAGCAGCGGTTCGGAAACCTCCGCGGTATTTTTACGCGGTTGGATTGCCCAAACATAGCAGATTCCGAACAGCAACAGACCGCACACGAAGAAAATGGCAGCCGTTCCGAGCATACCCCCGAACTCTGCGAACAGGTCGATGTATCGGACTATCGTCCAGAACAGGAAAAACAGTGCTCCGCTCCAGAACCAATCGCCGCGTTCCCGTTTTAAGCCAGTCCACATCAGCCAGATGGTTGTCATCACAAGCAACACATTTACCGAAATCATTCCGCCGTAAACCAACGGATTGTCTTTCCACCAACTATAGTCATATCCGCCGGTGTCCAGACCGATATACCGCGTCAGGAAATACAAACCAAGCCAGAGAACGGCGACAGATATTGCCAAAATGGTAACAACTTTATTGTCCCGAAATTTTTCCCGCAGTTTCTTTTCGCTGTTGTTGAAGCGAAACAGAGCAAACAGTATCGAATAATCGAACACGGGTAAAATCACCGCCCAAAGCACAGAAATAAGGATAAAATCGGGATTGGTGTGATCCCCGTGATGGTGCCGATAAAGCAATACCCCCCAGTAATCGAGAAAACTCAGAACGAACAACCCGCCGAGTATCAGGCAGACACCCAAACGTCCAAAAACGGCACCGGAAATGTGATAGGTTTTAAGCAGGGCGGCAGCCGCCATACAAATGAGTCCTACGGCAGCGATATGAAAAGGCAAATACTGACCGGGACAGCAAGAGAGTCCTTGCAGTATCCACCAAAACAACAGAAGAACCGCATACAAATACATAACGGTATGTTTCTGCCGCAACAGTCCGCAGCCGATTCCGATGACGGCAAATACGGGCAGCGACAGAGCGGAAAACGGAACATACCCGTAACCGTCAACGAGCATGGGACGTAGCCCCATCGAACCGCTTACGCTGTCGGCGATTATCCAAGCGGCAAGCAGCGCAGCGGACAGCAAATGCAGCGGTGTACTGCCGAGAACCATTGCCATAAGAAATGTTCCCAATGCCCAGAGCCAAAGTCCCATCGGAAAATCGGCGGGGAGATGAAACACTTGACCAACTTGCCAAATTCCGACACCAAATATAATTCCGGTAAAAAAGAACGTAACATCCGCCAATACTTTTCTGTTCGTTCCCAGAAGGAATAACCCGCCAGCGTGAGATGCCGCTAACGCTCCGCCGACAATCGACAATTTCGTTGCACCGGACAGAAACTTCCAGTTAAAACTAATCAGCAGAAACACCGCCAGTCCTATCAGGACAACTGCCATAGTCAGAGCAACCCGAATGTAGAGAGGAAATGAATCCTGCGGATTCGGCAGCGCATCGGAATGTTGCCGCCCGGTTTCATAACGTTGCAGTATCGCTTCCCGCTGCTGCGGCGAAAGCAAACCGTCTGCCTCCCAAAGACGGGATTCATTCCGCAAGGTTTGGCAAAACGAAGAATCTGAATTCTCGTTGTCGGAGAAATTGCTCATAGTTGTTCTCTGGTTAAAGCCAATTTGTCAAAACCAATTCAACAGGCATTATTCTACAATGATTGCTCAACCAATGCAACAGTTGCAATAAGTATAGGGCACCTCTAATAACACTAAATTCTATCAAAAAAAAACGCAATAGGGGGGAATTTTTTCACACATTTCGGTTGCGGATATTCTATTTTTCTCCGTTTTGACGGCAGATTTGTGCCGTCAAAACGGAGTATCTCCCCGCTAATCCACTCTGCCCAACTTTTTCAACGTCAAATAGCGGCTGATATTACTGCCTAAATTCCTCATACCTATCCAGAATTTCGCCCTCGCAAAACCAATACTTCGCAATACCTCATTTCCCATCCGCATCTTTTGTATACATTTTTGGAGTGGTTGTCAAGACAATAAGTTTAGAACATAACCCAAAATTCAAGTTTCTTTGATGATTTCATTACCTGATCTGTTATTTTAGTATCAACAGCCACCCTTCTTTGCTCTTCACCGGAATAAGTTCATCGGGCTTGAACGTTTGTTCCTTTTGAAAATTCTCGACAAACGGGGCAGTTAACACCGCTTTTGACGGGTCGAGACCCAATTTTTTCCAATCGAACGTTAACCGCACATCTTGGTCTTTCTTGTCGAAATTACCAATGCTTATCAGCGTTTTTCCTTCACGGACATAGACCGTTGCCTTGACATTCGGGTGATTGGTTTTGACAGGGCAGGCATTGTCCCAGTAACCAATCATTTTTGCTTGCTCTATTCCAAACGAGTTCCAAAGTTTCCACACGGGAGCGGGCGAAGGGGGCGGCTCACATTCCCACGAATGTCGGGCTGTCGCTCCATACACCATACCAAGAAAACGGTTACCGCCGCT